>JANXTG010000119.1 GCA_025352525.1 Ferruginibacter sp. | reverse complement strand
AGTGGAAGAGATTTTGTTATTCCGGAAGATATACAGAAAATGGCACCCTATGTTTTGCGCCACCGCATAATGCTGACTCCCGAAAAAGAAATGGAAGGAATTTCCCCTGATGACCTGATTGATAATATTTTAAAAGGAATAGAAATACCAAGGTAAAATGCGTGGAGCAAAAAAATATATTGGTGATTTATTTGTTACCCAGCGTTTTTATGTGTTGATGGGAAGCTGTGTAGTTGCCTATATATTTTCGTTTTTTTTTACTGCATTATATGGGGTAGTAAATATGCTGTTTGAATTTTCATGTTTTTTATTTTTGATAGATTATATCTTTTTATTTATAGTATTTAAATCTCCGGTTGCAAAAAGAATTGTTGCAGATAGATTAAGTAATGGGGAAGTAAATAAAGTAAGTATTCTCATTACAAACCAAATGCCTTTCATGCTTCAAATACAGATTATAGATGAGGTGCCTCTGCAATTGCAGGAAAGAAATATGAGCATTTCTAAAAAACTTAGAGCAAAAAAAACGATTGAAATAAAATATACAATTACCCCATTTGAACGTGGAAATTATGAGTTTGGAAATATTATTATTTATTTCCAGTCACGATTAGGCTTCTTACAAAAAAGAGAAATTACAAAAGCATCTGAAACCGTAAAAGTTTATCCTTCCTTTATTAATCTTGGTAAATACCAGCTGATGGCGCAGGCTGTTACAAATGAATATGGCAGCAAACGCCTGCGTAAAATAGGGCAGAGCGTGGAGTTTGAGCAAATTAAAGATTATATAGGTGGAGATGATATAAGAACCATTAACTGGAAAGCCACTGCCCGAAAAGGCATGCTGATGGTTAATAATTATACCGATGAAAAATCGCAGCAGGTTTACTGTATTATTGATAAAGGAAGGTTGATGAAAATGCCTTTTTATGGGCTTAGCCTTTTAGATTATGCAATTAATGCCACGCTTGCACTTACCAACATTTGTCTCCAAAAGCAGGATAAAATCGGGCTCATCAGTTTTTCAAATAAAATGGGTAGCGTAATTGCTGCAGACAGAAAACCTATACAAAGAGAAAACATAATGCAGGTTTTATACAAGGAAAACACAGCTTTTTTAGAAAGCGATTATGAAATGCTTTACATGCAGATTCGTAATAAAATTAAACAACGAAGTCTACTCGTACTTTTCACAAATTTTGAATCTTTAAACGGACTGAAAAGGCAAACCAGTTACCTGCGTTCCATTGCAAAACATCATTTACTGTTAGTGGTATTTTTCGAAAATACAGAGTTGACAAAACTCTCTGTTGCCCATGCAAATAATGTAGAAGATATTTATGTAAAAACTATAGCCGATAAACTTACGTTTGAAAAACGGCTTGTAGTAAAAGAACTTCTTAAGTACGGTATTTTATCAGTTATAAGTTCCCCTGATAAATTGACTGTAAACACAATAAATAAATACCTGGAGCTTAAAGCAAAACAGGTTTTATAAAGCTGCTACATAAGGTTATATTAATTAATTTCGCAAAAAAATACATTGGCCAAAGGATCATATTTTGCAAAATATATTGCGCAGCAGGAAAATGGAGATGCACCTCAAAGGCAATATTTACCACAAGTACAGATTAGTGAAGACGTTAAATTATCTTTTGGAGCCGGGCAGGTTATTTTAATAGACAAACCTTTGCATTGGACATCTTTTGATGTGGTAAGAAAAATAAGAAGCACACTTAAAATAAAAAAAGTTGGTCATGCAGGAACGCTAGATCCGTTAGCAACAGGACTTTTAATAGTTTGCACAGGTAAGTTTACCAAAAAAATAAATGAGTACATGGCACAGGTAAAAGAATATACCGGCACATTTACTTTGGGTGCAACAACACCAACTTACGACAAGGAGAGTACCCCAGAAAATTTTAAATCTTACAGCCATATCACGGAGGAAGAAATTAAATCAGCAACAATAAAATTTTTGGGAAAAATCGAACAATTTCCACCAATTTATTCGGCTATAAAAAAAGACGGTGTTGCCTTGTATGAACTTGCAAGAAGAGGAGAAGACGTTGAATTAAAAGCAAGAGCAATTGAAATAAATGAATTTGAAATTACCG
>JANXTG010000116.1 GCA_025352525.1 Ferruginibacter sp. | reverse complement strand
TACCAATATTTGAAAATCAGAAATTACCTGTTTTTGTTTTTTTAAAATACTTACAATATCAACAGCGCTGCAGCCGCAAAAAGCTGCAAGCAGCGTTTGCATAGGTCTCATACCTTTTCCGGTTCCACCTTCGTTTACAGGTATGTCAATCATCATGCTGTTTCCGTTTGCATCAGTAATTGTCATACCATAGTCAGCATGTGTTCTGCTTGCGGTAAGTAGTGCCATTATAAATAATTTAATGTTTTAAAAAATAATTTTTAGAACCCTTAGGTTTTACCAAAAGTAAAAAATGTACAATAACTTTATTACTTAAAATTTTCACTCATTTTATGAAACAATATTTAGCAATTTTAGTCATAATATTATTATCGGCAACAGGATATTCACAGCAGCAAAATCTTGATCGTTTTAATAAAGAAAGAGAGAAGCTAAGCAAAACAGGCATTAAAATTCTGGCAACATACTCAGTAGCTAATATTATTTACGGCAGTATTGCATCATCGCAAACTACAGGAAGCAATAAGTATTTTCATAAAATGAATGCTATTTGGAATGGCATTACGCTGGGCATAACGGGCATTGGTTTTTTAACCGCAAAGAAAGAGAGCACACTATCTTACGGCGAGTCTCTTAAAAAACAGCAAAACATAGAGAAGCTTTTTCTTTTTAATGCCGGGCTGGATGTTGCCTACATAACAGGTGGTGCTTACTTAAAAGAAAGGGCTAAAACAACAACTAAAAACCCGCTCAGGTTAAAAGGCTATGGCGAAAGTATAATGCTGCAGGGCGGTGTGCTGTTGCTATTTGATGGTATTATGTACACTATTCACAACCGCCACGGTATCCTGCTAAATAAAATGGGAGAAAACATTAAACTTGCGTCTACCCCTAATGGAATTGGTTTGCAGGTAAAACTATAACTAAACAATAGTTGATGGGTACATTTAATATTGTAACTACAGTAATTAGAGATGACATCTCTTCCATAGTAATTTATAATTTAAAAAACTTTTATGAGAGATGTCATCTCTTGCGACAATTGGTGAAACTGTAGCGCTGTTTTAGTTAGCGGTTAGCGTTTGCTCTGTATGATTTTATGCTATCTTCAACAAAATATTACAGATGCAAATGCGACTAATTATTACCTGTCTTTTACTGAGTTTTGTAAGTGCAACACAAGCCCAAAAGGTTTCTACGTATGACCCACACAATTTATTTAGCCCCATCTTTTATCCTTCCGGTGGCAGCGTTACCCGCTCATCTGACGGCTCACCAAATATTGCTTACTGGCAAAACCGTGCAGACTATCAGATAAATGTTTCGCTGGATGAAAACACAAACCAAATCTCGGGCTCAGTAACGATTGCTTATAAAAATAACAGTCCGCATGCATTGCCATTTTTGTGGTTGCAGCTAGACCAAAACTTATTTGCCAAAGGCAGTAGGGGACAGGCTCGCATGCCTGTGGGTAGCCGCAGCAGGTACGGAAGTGCAGAAAGTACTTTTGAAGGTGGGTACAAAATATCTTCTGTAAAAAACATAACGGATAATACCACCGCCAACTATTTAATTACAGATACAAGAATGCAGATAAGATTACCAAAAGCCGTAAAGCCTGGTGGCGATATTATTAAAATAAAAATAGACTACTCTTTTACTTTGCCTGAAGAAGGTGCTGACCGCTGCGGAATATTAAATACCAAAAACGGAAACATTTTTGCTGTGGCGCAATGGTACCCACGCATGTGTGTGTATGATGATGTGGAGGGATGGAACACATTACCTTACATTGGCCCGAGTGAGTTTTACCTTGAGTATGGCGATTATGATTTTAGCATTACTGCGCCTGCGAGCCATATTGTAGTGGCAAGTGGTGAGTTGCAAAACCCTGCAGAAGTGCTTACCGCTACGCAACAAAAAAGAATGGTAGATGCGAAGAACAGTGATGCAACCGTGGTTATAAGATCTGAAAGCGAAGTGACTGATCCAACATCCCGACCAAAAACAACGGGTACACTTACCTGGAAATTTAAGATGCTTAATGCAAGAGATGTTTCATGGTCATCATCAAAATCGTTTATATGGGATGCTGCAAAAATTAACCTTGCAGGCGAAAAAAAAGCACTGGCACAAAGTGTATATCCGGCAGAAAGTAATGGCAATAAAAAATGGAGCAGAGCTACCGAATTTACAAAAGGCAGCATTGAAAATTACAGCAAAAGGTGGTTTCAATATCCTTACCCTGTAGCCACAAATGTTGCTTCAAACGTAAGTGGAATGGAATATCCGGGAATTGTTTTTTGTGGATATGGTGCCGGCGGTGCTGATTTATTTGGGGTTACTGACCATGAATTTGGTCATACCTGGTTTCCTATGATTGTAGGAAGTAATGAAAGAAAATATGGCTGGATGGATGAAGGTTTTAATACATTTATAAATTCCCTTGCATTAAAAGATTTTAATAAAGGAGAATTTGATGGCTCATCACCAAGTCCATCCTCACTTACAGCATATATATTTGGGCCAATGAGTGAAAGTATTCTTAATACGCCGGATGCAATGAAAGAAGCAAATATTGGTGCGGCATTATATTTTAAGCCGGGTTATGGCTTAACTATGTTAAGAAATAATATTTTAGGGCCTGAAAGATTTGATTACGCTTTTACCGAATACATAAAAAGATGGGCTTACAAACACCCGACGCCATGGGATTTTTTTAGAACGATGGATAACGTTGGAGGCGAAAATTTATCATGGTTTTGGAAAGGGTGGTTTCTGGAAAATTATAAATTAGATCAATCAATCAAAGAGGTAAGTAATGATGCAGTAAAAGGTACAATCGTGACTTTAGAAAATTTAGACCAAATGGCAATGCCTGTTATTATTGGGTTTGAAACAGTTTCTGGTAAAAAAGGAATTCTAAATCTCCCGGTAGAAATCTGGAACAATACAAGTTTGTTTAAAGTTAAACTCCCAACTATGGAAGCTGTAAAAAATGTAACAATAGATCCTGAAAAAGTTTTCCCTGATATGAACTATGCAAATAATAAATGGAACGCAGGCAATTAAAAAAATGAAAATTTAATTTTGAAAATGAAAATGCCGCCCATAAAATAAATGAGCGGCATTTTTTAATTTAAATTTTTGGTAAAAAGGATGGAGAATATATTAACCCTTTCTAATTATTCAACGATTTCCATTTTCCACTTTTTAAATAAATAAATGACATCGTAAATATAGCTGTCCAGTATACAAATTCATTGCTCCAGGCCATAGCAAGCGAAATGTAATTTACTTTCATAAAAAAAAGGGTATAAGTTAAATAAAGGGAGATAGCCACAAGTTCAATTTTTAAGTTGGTTTTGGTTTTGCCGGTACCTGTAACTCCGTTGAGCCAAATATTTGCAATACTCATAAATATCATACCTAACGAAACCATTCTTATTACAGATATGCCTTCTTTTATAAAAGCTTCATTTTGCCCGAATAAACTAAAAAAAACTTGAGGATAGATATTTAAAATTAAAACCGGAACGGCACAAAATCCGATGCTCCAGAATGTAATTAATTTTATTGCCGGAATAATATCGCCTTCTCTTTTTTGTCCCATCAAATTACTTACCATTGTATTGCATGTACTGGCAAAGGCCCATACAAAAACTCCTCCAATACCAAACACGTTCCTCATAACATTGCTAATAGCTTTTGCATTTGCACCTCTACCTTCCAGCAATAAAAAGAAAACAAGCCATGTTGTTACGCTAATAACATATTGCGCTACCAGAGGAAGAGAAACCTGCAAAATTTGTCGGTTGATTTCTTTATTAAATTTAAAAGTTTTAAACAATCCATATTTACTTCGTAACCCTGTAACAATAAGTACAGCAAAAACGACAATCATTCCCGAAAATTCAGCAATAACAGATGCTACAGCTGCCCCATCGAACCCCATTGCGGTAAAACCTGCATGTCCGAATATGAGAAAATAATCAAAAATAATATTTACCGCTGCTTCACATATAAAGGCGATTATTAAATAGCGGCTATTAAGAGAAGCTACTAAAAAAGCATTGCCCATTTGAAAAAGATAAAGAAACGGTAACCCAAAAATTCTGATTTTTAAGAACCGCATTTCCTGAGGATAAAAAGCTGCATCAGCAACAGCCTGCATTATAAATGGCGCAATGAGCCACGTAAATAAAATACCCACTGCTGCAAATTGCAAACTTATTCTTATGCCTTGCGATAAAATAGTTTTGAAGTTTTCCGGATTTCCACTACCCGCATTTTTTGAAAATACCGTTTGCATAGCATTATTTAAACCGTGACCCACCACCGCAAATATTAAATAAAACACACCGGTAATTCCTGCATTGCCCAAAGCTTCTTCGCTGACTTTTCCTAAAAAAATACTGTTAATCAACAAATTTAATTGAGGAATAAGTATGGAAAGTGTTATTGGCAGGGCAATTGAAAGAATCTGCTTGTTGTTAACCTGTACCTTTAAATCATTTAATGTTGCCCCTGTTCCCATAAGTAGGCAAAAATATCTTATTTTGCCTGCTTAAACTCAGGCTTTGAAAATTGCATTTAAAATAGAACCTTCAGCAGATAAAAATGTTGCATTACACCTAATTACAGAAGTGGGAGATTCGGATATTTCTTTTCTTATTTTCTCAAAAACCCCATTTAAAATTGAAGGATTTTTTTCCATGAACTTTGAGAAGAATACCCTTCCTGATAGTTATGTTGATGATGTAAAAAAATATATTTTCGAAACAGCTTGTTTGCAGGAGATAAATTTTACATCTAGTGATATATTTTATAACTTTTCTAAAAGTTCATTAATACCGGAACAATATTTTATTGAAGATGAAAAGGAGCAAATCTTAGATCAGATTTTTGGCCCGGATAAAACGAGAATTTGTTTTCAGGAATCATTTCAAAAACAGGCTATAAAAAATATTTACAGTGTTCCGGCAGTAATACATAATTCTTTCCTCGAATTATATCCTTCAGGTAAATTTTCCCACAGTACTTCTTATCAAATTAATAACAACAAAGACTCTATTCTGCATTGTATTATTTACAATTCAAGCATTAAAATTAT
Organism: Ferruginibacter sp.; assembly: GCA_025352525.1. Lineage (GTDB taxonomy): Bacteria > Bacteroidota > Bacteroidia > Chitinophagales > Chitinophagaceae > Ferruginibacter. The sequence continues at coordinate 2,090 of JANXTG010000116.1, read as the reverse complement.
TTTTTTTAAAGAAGGGCAGCTACAGATAGTTCAATATTTTAATTACACTACACCGGCAGATGTTTGTTATCACATTCTTAATGTTGCAGAACGTTTTGAAACGACAGCATCCTCTCTCACGCTGTCTTTGAGTGGAATGATAGATATAGATTCAACTCTCTATCAGGAACTTTACAAATATTTTCTGCAAATTAAATTTGCAGAAACCACAGGTGTAATTTTTTCAAAAAGTTTTGAGGAATTTCCAACTCATTTTTATCATCATCTTACAGCACTTGCAAATGCGCATAATTAGTGGCACCCACGGTGGCAGAAGAATACAACCTCCTGCAGATATGCCTCATACACGGCCGACAACTGATATTGCAAAAGAAGGATTGTTTAATATTCTACAAAATCAACTAGATTTTGAGGAACTCACAACACTTGATCTTTTTGGTGGTACCGGTTGTATAAGTTACGAACTTGCAAGCAGGGGAGTGCCAGATTTAACTATTGTGGAAATGGACAATAAAATGTATGACTTTATTAAAAAAACTGGCGAAGAGTTAAAATTTGAAAATTTTAAAGTTGTAAAAAGCGAGGTTTTTAATTTTATAAATTCTTGTGCCAATAAGTATGATTTCATTTTTGCCGGTCCACCTTACGGCCTTACGTCGATCAATGATTTGCCTTTAAGAATTTTTGAAAAGGGATTATTAAATAATGGAGGAAGATTTATTTTAGAACATACACCACGTAATGATTACAGAAAATTTAATCATTATGTTTCAGAAAGAAATTACGGCACAACAATTTTTTCAACTTTTATCTTTGAAAAAGATTAAGGTAGTTTTTCTTTCTTCTTAAAAAATTTATTGCATCAATTAGTCCATCTATAAAAAATGCTGTTTCAATTAAATGAAACAGCATTTATGATTTATACATATTTTTTTTACATTGGAGAAAGATATTGCGCATAAGCGTATCCTTCTTCACCTTGTGCTGTTCTAACTTTCCACCAGCTGTCGTCCGTTTTTTCAACCAGTGTTACCACTTCATCGTGTGCAGCTTTTCCAACAATTTCACCATCCGTTGTTGGTGTACTTCTTATATTTAGGCTTGTTGAATCTGTAGTAACTTTAAGCTGAGCGCCTGTATCAGCTTTAATATCAATGTTCATCATTAAATCTCCACTTGCCATATTAGGGTCTATCTGGCTGTAAAGTGCCCAAAGTGCATCATAATCGGCTGTGCTTTTAGCAGTACCGCTAACATGTAAAACACCATTTTGTTCAGCTACAGATAAATTTTCTACACCATGGGTTTGAGCAGCAGTTAGTAATTGTGCGTATTTCTCTTGAAGTGCCATAATTTTTAATTTTTTTATTGAAAATATTATTTTTTATCCTTTAACCCGCTAACGTCTGACTGTACTTTAGCAGCAGAAAGCATTTGCATAATTTTCATTCTGTTTGCCGCGGTTACTTCACCTGTTATCACTGCTTTATCTGCAGTAAATACTACTGTCACACCTTTAATATCTTTTAACCCATCTTTTACTTTTTGTTGTGTTGCAGCATCCAAAACTGTAGTGGTAGAAGCGGGTGTTGGTTGTGTAACCATTGGTGCTGCTACAGTAAGGTTATTAATTACCGGAAGCTTTACACCTTTTACACCTGCTGCAGTACTTTCGCATTTAGCTTTGCAGGCTTCGTCTGTACACTCACCGGATAAAGTTACTTTCCCATCATTTACATCAACCATGGTATTGGCCATTTTCATGTCCGTTTTTAAAGCGGCTTCAACATTGGTTTTAATTTCAGAGTCTTTGGGTTTACAACTTGTAAATGCAATTGTAATTAGCAGTGCAGCTGCCATTGCAATTTGTGTTAGTTTCATGATTTTATGTTTTAAGTTTGGAATATATACTCACAATTAGTGCCAATGTTAAAGTTGTGCATTTTTGTTAATATCGCTTATTTAATTTTTAAATCCAATTTCTTTTTTCAATTGTTCAATAACATTGAAAATAATTGGGCACATGGCATAATGTATAAGTGTACCAAATAATCTTCCTTTAAAATTACTTTCATGCAAATGCGGGAAAG
>JANXTG010000048.1 GCA_025352525.1 Ferruginibacter sp. | reverse complement strand
ATAAAATACTATTTCACGCCGTATTTATCAGAATATTTTTTGTTCAACTGCTTGTGTTTATCATCCAAATTTATATCTCTGCCCTGTATAAAAGCTTTTACAATAATGTTGGTTTTCATATCCAACGCATCACCGGTACTAATGATAATATTTGCATCTTTTCCAACCTCTATGCTGCCACTTTTATCTGCAATGCCTAAAATTTTTGCTGCATTTAAAGTGATGGACTGCAAAGCTTCTTCTTTTGTTAGTCCGTAGGCGGCTGCAGTGCCTGCACAAAACATTAAATTTCGGCCCGTGGTAGTTGCATCTTCGTCAGTTAATGCAAACAACACACCTGCCTTTTGCAAAGCTGCAGGAGTTTTAAAAGGCTGGTCAATATCATCATCAACCATTACCGGTAATTCATGCGTTTGTGAAAGTATTACAGAAATGTTGTTTTGCTTTAACAGCGGTGCTATCTGCCAGCTTTCTTCTGCACCCACAAGGGTTACATCAAAACCAAATTCATTTACGAAATCAATAGCCGTAAGCATTTCCTTTACAACATCGCAATGTATAAAGAGCTTTTGGGTTTTATTAAATAAACCTTTTACAGATTCGAGTTTTAAGTTTGTACCTGCATTGGAGGATGCATTATACATTTTTGCCTGTCTAAAAAATTGTTTTACAGTTTCAATTCTATCTCTTGAAATTTTTAAAGGATCACCGGTAGGTAAATCACCATTTCGGTTAGGCCTAACGATTAATGATGGCATGTAAAAATGCAAAGCATTATCTTGTTTGTAAACAGCATCTTCCCAGTTCCATGCATCAAACTGCACTACAGAAGATGTACCTGCAATTAAAGATCCTTGGGGTACTACATTTGCAAATAAAATACCATTGCTGCGCAGTGTATTTATTATTTTAGATGCAGTATTATAGGCAACTATACTTTTTACATTAGGGTTAAATTCACCTAACTCATTAAAATCATTACTGCCTTTTACCTGGCTGCCAATTTCTCTTAATCCAATATTTGTATTGCTTAAAATAAAGCCCGGGTAAACCTGCATACCCGTGGCATCTACAACATTTACAGTTCCGGTCGGTGCTGTTAAATCTGCACCAACCTTTTCAATCTTTCCATTATTTATAAGGATAGAAGTATTGATTAAAACCAAGCCTGTACCTGTGTGTATGGTTCCGTTCTTAATAAAAGTAAAACCTTTGTAACTAACAGCAGGCGAAATATTATCCTGCGCTTTTAACACAGAACAAAATGCAAGTGATGAAAGTATTATTATATATTTTTTCATTTAATATTTTTTAGCCTCAATAATTTTAAAAGCAATTGTTTGTAAATCTTTGTTTTTATTAACAAACTATTTTTCATCCGCATTTTCAACCTCTAACAAACCGTGTGCATGGTCGTAAGTTTCGCACTCGTTTAATGTTTTCATTGATGCTTTTGCGGGTGTTGTTGGTCCACCATCTTTTTTCTCCTCCAATAATTTTTGAATTATTCTGTTGCGCTCCAAGGCTATCTCTTTTCTCATCACTAGATCTTTTTCAGAATCATAATAAACAATTCCATCTACCAAAGTTTTTTCAGCTCTTGCGTATACGCTTAAGGGATTATCGCTCCACAACACAAGATCAGCATCTTTTCCTTTTTTTATACTGCCGGTCTGTTTGTCAATATGCAACATTTTTGCAGGGTTAATTGTTACCATATCAAAAGCCTGCTCTTCAGTAAGTCCACCATATTTTACTGACTTTGCAGCTTCCTGATTTAGTCTGCGGGCCATTTCGGCATCATCGCTGTTGATAGCAACGTTTAAACCTACCTTAGTCATGATTGCAGCATTGTAAGCAATAGCATCCTGCGTTTCCATTTTATAAGCCCACCAATCACTAAAGGTAGATGCGTTTGCACCATGGGCTTTCATTTTATCAGCCACTTTGTAACCTTCTAAAATATGTGTGAAAGTGTTAATAGTAAAGCCGAATTTTTCAGCCATGCGCATGGTTTCTATAATTTCACTTTCAACATAACTGTGGCAGGTAATAAATCTCTTTTTATTCATTATTTCTACAAGTGCATCCAGTTGCAAATCTCTTCTCACATTTTTTGCATCACTTCCTTTTAATGCATTTTCATACTCTTTTGCTCTGGTAAATGCATCCATCTGTAACTGCTCCACCCCCATTCTGCTGTCGGGAAAACGATTGTTGTTTTGTGCCGGTGTACGTTTTACGTTTTCGCCCAAAGCAAATTTTATAAACCCATCAGCCCCTGCAAATTTTAGTTCAGTATCATTTACACCCCAACGATGCTTTATCAATTGTGTTTGCCCACCAATTGTATTGGCGCTACCATGCAAAATATGAGATGTTGTAACACCTCCACCAAGCTGTCTGTAAATATCTACATCATCAGGGTCAAGGTTATCGCCAATGCGCACTTCAGATGTTACAGACTGCCCACCTTCATTTACGGATGCTGTTGCAATATGCGAGTGTTCATCAATAATACCCGCTGTTAAAAATTTTCCTGTACCGTCAATTATTTTTGCATTGCCAGCGTTCAAGTTTTTTCCTATTCCTGCTATTTTACCATTTTCAACCAGCACATCTGTATTGGTTAAAGTGCCTTCTTTTTCGCTCGTCCAAACGGTTGCATTTTTAAATAAAATAGTTTCTGCCTGAGGTAGAACTTTGTAACCATAAGCCATATTCGGAAATGTGAGTGGCCCCATTGAAATGACTTTCTCTTTTTTTAAACTGTCCATTTTGTTTGGTAAAACTCCATCAAAATTTGCAGTCCATAAAACCATGTTACCGGTACTGTCGGTTCCCGTACCATTCCATTGTTTACCGTTATTTGTACCACTAAGCCTGTAACCTTTTTTAGCTTTTTTTGTTTCACTAAAATTAATTTTAACGAGCTTACCATCGTTGCTGTATTTAGTTGAAATTGTATCTGCACTGATTATATCTGCAACAGCATTATCTTTTACTTCTAAAGCAAAAGATTTATTTATTGTAGGAGAAGAAATCTTCACTGTATAACGACCACGGGTTGAATTGCTCATTTCATCTTTTACAGTATTTTTTTCACCCTGTATCCAGTTTTGAAGTATTACTGTTTTTTCAGCAAACACAGGACCGCTTGTAATAATAAAATTTGCAAGTTTACCGCTTTCAATACTTCCGGCTTCGCTGTACATATTTAGTAATTGTGCAGGATTTTTTGTTAGTGCATTTAAAGCAGCTTGCTCTGAAAGACCATACTGCAAAGCTTTGCGAAGGTTTGGCAAAAATTGTTTTGTATCTTTTAGATCAGCTGAGGTAATACAGAAGTTGATTCCTTTCTTTTCAAAAGCAGCAGGGTTCGATGGTGCCATTTCCCATTGTTTAAGATCGGCCAAAGAAACAAATCTTGTATCATTGTTATCCTCAACATCTATAGCAATAGGAAAGTTAAGTGGCAAAATAAAACTTGCTTTTGTACCCTTAATTTCATTTATACGCTGGTATTCATTTTGTCCGGCTTTTATAATAAACTGCAAACCCGCTTCATCACCAATTCTGTCTGCCCTCAAATCATTCCATTTATCATTTGCCTCAAATATTTGTGGAAGAGCCAGGTTATTATTCCAGGCCTGTAAACTTAAATTAGTTCCTTCTGCCGCAGGTTTGTTTTTATACCACTGACCATCAATAAACGTTTGACGCAACAAAGCAATACAGCCCATTAAACTTCCAGGATAACTTTGCGTTGAAGTACCTTTATTAAATGAATAGAAGGAAGCCGCTTTTTCTTTAATCATTGTAAGATTTTCTTTTCTGTCGCTGAGGTCAACAACAGCACCTGTACCCCGAGAAATACCATCTTTTTGATGGGTAAGTACAATCCCAAAACCATTTTCTCTTAATGTTTTTGCCTTTGCTTCATCAGCACTAAAAAGCAAAGCTGCATTCGTTTCTGGCTTAATAGCCTGGTTCCAGCCAAATGCACCTTTTGTATTTGTATTTAATTGTGCCGTTGCAAAAAAATTAAAACCTCCTGCATTACGAATGGGTGCTGTAACTCCATAATCGCTGTAGATATCTATAAAAGACGGATAAATAAATTTACCCGAACAGTCTGTTACAATTGCATCTGCAGGGATGGCAATACCATTTCCAACTGCCACAATTTTACCCATTTTTATGATGAGTGTAGCGTTGCTTAAAATAGTTTGAGCCTCTTTTACTATGGTAGCATTTGTAAAAGCATAGGTTACATTTCTAACATCGGCTACACCATTCACCGGAGAAGTAATCTGACTTTTTACGTGGTTTGAAAAAAATGCAAATAAAAATAACAGCGATGCCGTTCTTAAAAATGTCATAAGAGTTTTTTTAATAATAAATTTTGGTAGAAGTTTGTAATTTAATAAAACAATAGGAAAGTTGATTACAAATTAAATTAAAGCCCTTTTAAACCCTCAGTTACATATTGTTAAACGTTGTTTATGGTTGAGAATTGCAAACAATAGTTTCGTTATTTTTACCCGATGAATATTGCCACATATATTGATCACACAATACTTAAACCAACTACTTTAACTGCAGATGTTAAAGCGTTATGTAAAGAAGCAAATGAAAACAGCATGGCAGCAGTATGTGTGCCGCCCATGTTTGTAAAACAGGCTAAATCTTTGTTACAAAATAGTAACGTAAAAGTAGCAACCGTTATTGGCTTCCCTTTTGGTTACAGCGCTGTGGAATCTAAACTTGCAGAAGTGTTGTTGGCAATTGTAGATGGAGCAGATGAGCTTGATATGGTCATTAATATATCAGCATTAAAAAATAATGACTGGCAATATTTAGCAGGAGAAATAAACGCAATTTTACCGATAATAAGAACCAAAAAAAAGGTACTTAAAGTAATTATAGAAAGTGGTTTGCTTACAGATGAAGAAATAATAAAATGTTGTGACTTATATGGTTTAGCCGGAGTTGATTTTTTGAAAACCTCTACTGGTTATGCCGAAAGCGGTGCAACAGTTCACGCAGTAAAACTGATGAGAAAACACCTTGCTGATACAGTTAAAATAAAAGCAAGTGGCGGTATAAGAACTTTTAAATTTGCAAAAGAATTAATTGAGGCAGGGGCCGACAGAATTGGCTGCAGCAGCAGTTTAAAAATTATTGAAGAAAGTAAAAATGAATTAAACAATTTTGAAAATGGTACAAATAAATAAAATGAAGGGTATTGGTTTTTTGTTTGCAGTTTTTTGTTTTTCAAAACTTAATGCGCAAAAAATAAATGATACAATTATTTCAGGTACTACAACTGTTATAAAAGATCCACGTATAGATATTCTTGGCAAAAAAATGGCAGAATATAACAGCAGCTTAGGTACAGTTACTTATGCAAACGGTCTAATATCTGCCAAAGGTTATAGGCTGATGGTGATTAGTACAAATGACAGACCATACGCTATGAGAATAAGAGCACAATTGTACCAGATGTTTCCTGACCAAAAACAGTATATGAGTTTTCAGATGCCTAATATAAAAATTAAATTTGGTAACTTTTTAGATAAAGCAGATGCCGAAAAAGTTCGGAAACAAATACTTGGAACAAAACTCGTTACTTCTAATATTTATATTCTACCTGAAACGATAGAAGTAAAACCTGCCAAAGAAGAGAAGGAAAAAGATTAAGGGGGTGAATGGTAACCAATCAATTGTAAACAGACAATCAGCATCTTAAGACAAACTCTAGAATCACTTTTTACAAAGTTTATTTTGAAGCATAACTTGATTTTAAAACTGCAAATTATTACTCTAAAACCGCAACTAATTTAATGCTAGAAAAAATAAAAATACTTTCTGCAAAATATAAAAATGAATTTATAAATATCCGCAGGGAAATACATGCCAACCCTGAATTAAGTTATATAGAATTTGAGACTTCTATATATATACAAACCAAACTTACAGAATGGAGAATACCATTTGAAGTGAAAGCAACTACCGGAGTTGTAGCAATAATAAAAGGTAAAAATGCAAATCAAAGAATAGTCGCACTTCGTGCAGATATGGATGCACTGCCGATTGTGGAGGAAAATGATGTGCCGTATAAATCAAAAAACTATGGTGTAATGCATGCCTGCGGGCATGATGTGCATACAACCTGCTTGCTTGGTGCGGCCAAAATATTAAACGAAACAAAAGATGATTGGACGGGCACTGTAAAATTAATTTTTCAGCCCGGAGAAGAAAAGAATCCGGGTGGTGCTAGTCTGTTAATTAAAGAAGGCGTGCTTGAAAACCCTGTACCACAAAAAATATTTGCATTGCATGTGCACCCAGGTATGGAACCCGGGCAATTTAGTTTTAGAGGTGGAATGGTAATGGCAAGTGCAGATGAAATTTATATAACCATAAAAGCAAAAGGTGGCCATGCAGCTGCTCCACAGTATACGGCAGATACTATTTTAATTGCATCGCAACTGGTCGTTTCTCTACAACAAATAATCAGCAGAAACAACGATCCATTTAACCCAAGTGTACTTTCTATAACATCTATACAAGGCGGCAATACAACAAATGTAATACCGAGCGAAGTAAAGATGATGGGAACATTTAGAGCTATGAATGAAGTATGGCGTTTCAAAGCGCATGAGCTTATTAAAAATCAAACGGAATTACTGGTAAAATCTATGGGAGGTGAAGTGGATTTAAAGATTGATGTGGGATATCCTTTTGTAAATAATAATGAAGAATTGAGTATGGCTGCAAGAAAACTTGCAGAAGAATTTGCCGGCTCAGAAAATGTTACAGAGACTGAGCTGAGAATGGGCGCAGAGGATTTTGCTTATTATTCGCAGCTTATTCCTGCGTGTTTTTTTAGACTTGGCGCTGGTAATAAAGAAAAAGGAATTACAAATATGGTACATACGCCTGTTTTTAATATTGATGAAGATGCCATTGAATATGGTATTGGTATGATGGCATGGCTGGGAATGAATGGATAATATTTTTACAACACATAATTTTTTGTAAATTTTTATGATTGCAAGAAATTATTCAATGATGGAATTTAGCTTTAAATATGCATATTAAAAATCTCCTTTATCTATTTTTATCTGTTGCGATTTTTGCAGGCTGTAATTCTTCAAAAAAAATATCTACAGATAACGACATTTACAATAAACCATTGAATGCAAATTTTGATTTTCAGGGTCATCGTGGCTGCAGAGGATTAATGCCTGAAAATACAATTCCTGCTATGTTAAAAGCCATTGACTTAGGTGTGACAACCTTGGAGATGGATATCGTTTTTACAAAGGACAATGTCGCTATTTTATCGCATGAACCTTTTTTCAATCACGAAATTTCTACAAAGCCTGATGGACAAAGTATAAATGAGGCTGAAGAAAAAAGTTTTAATATTTATAAAATGACTTTTGCGCAAACGCAAAAGTATGATGTTGGTTTAAAGCAACATCCAAGATTCGAAAAGCAACAAAAATTAAAGGTAAATAAACCATCTCTTTCGTCATTAATTGACAGCGTTGAAATCTATGCTGCAAGCAACAATAAGCCGAAGTTGGTTTATAATATTGAAACAAAAACAACCCCTGAAACAGATAAAATATTTCATCCCGTACCTTCAGTATTTGTAGATATGCTGATGAAAGTTATTCAACAGAAAAAAATTGAAGAGAGAGTCATCATTCAATCGTTTGACAGAAGAACATTGCAGTATCTCCATAAAAAATATCCATCTATAAAAACTGCATTGCTTATGGAATCGTTTGATAAAAACAGTTTTAGAAAACAGTTAAAAGATCTGGGTTTTAACCCAACAATATACAGCCCCGAACAAGTGCTTGTAAATCCAAATTTAATTACGGAATGTCATAAGAGAAATATTGAAATAATTCCCTGGACTGTGAATGATAAGAAGGAAATTACAAAATTTAAAAAAATGGGTGTTGATGGAATTATCAGTGACTATCCTGATCTTTTTAAATCTATTAAGTAGATTTTGATCTTACTTTTTATTCCGCTGCTAATTATTTTACGAAAGGATAATTTTTTATGCTGATGTATTTTATCTTTACTGGAACGCTTTCATATACAATAAAAATAAATGCAGATAACCGATAAATTTACCCTTGCTTACGCCCAAAGCCTGGATGAAAAGGATGAATTAAAATATTGCCGTGACAAATTTTACATACCATATATTGGAGATAAAGAAGCCGTTTATTTTTTAGGAAATTCATTGGGGCTTCAACCCAAGAAAGCACAGGATGAAGTTTTGAACGTAATGGAAAACTGGGCAAATTTTGGTGTTGAGGGTTTTTTTATGGGAGAAGATCCATGGATGGAATACCACAAAACATTATCACCTATACTCAGCGAAATTATTGGAGCGAAGCCTGAGGAAATTGTAACGATGAACCATCTTACAGTGAACCTGCATTTGATGATGATATCTTTTTACAATCCAACAGCAAAAAAATATAAAATAATCTGCGAAGCGAAAGCATTTCCATCTGATCAATATGCTTTTCAGTCTCAGGTTAAAATGCATGGGTACGATGTGAAGGATGCTATTGTTGAAGTGCAGCCAAAACCCGGAACAGAATTAATAACTACCGAAGATATTTTGCTGGCTATTGAAGAAAATAAAGATAGTATAGCACTTGTACTTTTTAGCGGTGTAAATTATTACACGGGGCAAGTTTTTGACATGGCAGCAATTACTAAAGCTGCTCACAAAGCCAATGCCTATGCAGGTTTTGATCTTGCACATGCTGCAGGAAATATTGAATTAAAATTACACAAATGGGATGTAGATTTTGCCTGCTGGTGTAATTATAAATATTTAAACAGCGGACCGGGAGCAATTGCCGGTGCATACATTAACGAAAAACATTTTAATAATAAAGATCTAAACCGCCTGGAGGGCTGGTGGGGAAATGATGAAACTAACAGGTTTAAAATGGAACCTACTTTTACACCAAGTCCATCTGCGGAAGCTTGGCAAATGAGCACGGCTCCAATGATGTTGTTAGCGGCACACAAAACATCATTAGAAATATTTAAAGAAGTAGGTTTTAAAAAATTGCTTACAAAAAGCAAAGAACTGAGTGCTTATTTATTTTATGTTTTAGAAGAGATAAACAACCCAAAAAAGTTTGATATTTTAACACCAACAAATGCTGATGAAAGAGGTTGCCAGGTTTCTATATCTGTAAATGAAAATGCAAAAACTGTTTTTGATGCGTTAATTAAAAAAGGCATTTTTGCGGACTGGAGAGAACCAAATGTTATACGTGTGGCTGCTGTACCACTATACAATACATTTGAAGATATCTTTTACTTTGCAAATGTTTTGCAGGAATTATTTCAAGAAAAATGAATGTATAATATTTCCTATTTTACCGAGCCTGACAGAGAGCTTATTATCGCATTTATGAAAGAGTATTCATTTGCGATGGTAACAGGTATTGGAGAAAATTATCCCGTTGCAACACAGCTCCCATTAGAGATTGAGGAAAAAGATGGGAGGGTTTTTTTAAAGGGTCATTTAATGAGAAAGACAGATCATCATCTTGCATTTGAAAAAAACAATAATGTTCTCGTACTTTTTACCGGTCCTCATTGTTATGTAAGTTCTGGGTGGTACAACAACCCCAACACAGCATCTACATGGAATTACATGACTGTACATGCAAGAGGAAAAATAATTTTTACTGATGAAAAAGGAACGTATGAAGCTGTAAAATCGGTTACGAATAAATATGAAGGAACAGAAACAAAAGCTGCATTTAATAATATGCCGCAGGAATATGTAAAACCACTATTAAAAGCAATTGTGGGTTTTTGCATAGAAGTTGAAACGATTGGGAATGTATTTAAACTTAGTCAGAATAAAACAAAAGAAGAAAAAGAAAATATCATCAAACACCTTATTAATAGAAATGAAAAAGATGATATGATGATTGCAAAAGAAATAGAAAAACGCTTACACTAAACTTTAAACATGCACCGTAAAATTTTAATAAATCAAATCAAGGAAAAACAATCTTATTTATGTGTAGGGTTAGATACTGATATTACAAAAATTCCAAAACACCTTCAACAAAATAAAAATGCAATTGTAGAATTTAATAAAGCCATTATAGATGCTACAAAAGATTATTGCGT
>JANXTG010000246.1 GCA_025352525.1 Ferruginibacter sp. | reverse complement strand
GATCAAAGCCTTGATAAATACTTTAAGCAAATTGATAAAATTGAAATAGATGATGGACAGACAGACCTTTCTAAAGAAGAAAAATTAATAATGAAAATATTATCATCTAACTAAAACGAAAAGATGAAAATGATTGAAATGACTGTAAAGCATGGCGGGTCAGAAGTTGACACCAAATGGAAAATACGTATTTACTTTTTTAGAAGATGAAGATGGAGAGTGAAGTGTGATGCGGGAAAATAATGCTGTAACGCCTTCTGTAGAAAAAGAATTATATAATACTATTTTGAAAAAACTGCGCTACGAATTATTGTATGTAGCCTAAAAATGCATTCATCATATTAAAAAGAAATATCAGCTGATATTTCTTATAAATTATTAAACCGTTATACAAATTTAAAATAGTTTTGCAGCAGTTATGCTAAAAAAATTTGATGAAGCGGAGCGACTTAAAGAGATTAATTCTTATAACATAGAAAATACCCCTAATGAAAAGGAATATGATGATATAGCATTTCTTGCATCCATCATATGCGGTACACCGATAGCTCTTGTAACAATGATGTATCAAGACAGACAATGGTTTAAAGCAGCAGTTGGTACAGATTTAAAAGAAAATAAAAGAGAATTATCTTTTTGCACACATGCTATGGCCGGAGAAGAAAAAGTGATGGTGGTGGAAGATGCAAACACGGATGAGAGATTTAAGAACAATCCCTTAGTGAAAAGTGGCCCCCAATTGGCTTTTTATGCCGGAGCATCTATTGTAAACAAAAATGGTTATTGCATCGGTACAATATGTGTGTATGATTTGACAAAAAAATCACTAACTGAACATCAAATACAAGGCCTGCAAATTTTATCTGAACAAGTGATGGGTTTGCTGGAATTGCGAAAACAAAATTTCCAGTTAGAAATGATGGCGGAGCGGCTGGAGATCAGCAACAAAAGCCTTGAAGCATTTGCAATGGTACTGGCACACGATCTAAAATCACCTTTATCCAGCGTATCACTTGCAAATGAGATGTTAGAGGCCGAAGCAAGCGAATTGAAGTTCGAGGTAAAAGACCTTACAGATATCATTAAGAGGAATTCCGAAAAGATGCAAAGATTGGTAAATGGCATACTTAACAATGCTAAAATTAATGACAAACATAATGTTGTGGAAGCTATTGAACCAGTATCTTTTTTCAATCAGTTAAAATCTTCACTTTTTTGTCCTAAACCTTTCAATTTCACTTGTTTTTCCTCAATAAATATTTTGTATTTTAATAAAATACAACTTGAACAAATTTTCAATAATTTATTTACCAATGCAATAAGGTACAATGATAAAGAAAAGGTAGAATTAAAGGTGGAAGCACATGAGCAAAACGGCTTTTATCATTTTGAAGTGACCGATAATGGAATGGGTATTTCAAAAGAAAATCAATCCTACATTTTCCAGCTTTTTAGAACCGTTGATGACAAAGATAATTATGGGTTTGAAAGTAGTGGTATAGGATTAAGCATTGTAAAAAAAATTATAACAGCTGCGGATGGCAATATAAATGTTGCGTCTGTGCAAGGTGAATACACTTCCTTCTCATTTAGTTTAAAAGTGCCTGAAAAGAAATAAATAATAACACCTAACTAAATTGTCGTAAAAAATATTCCTCCAAACAATATCGTTTGTGCTGTCCTATTATTTCTGCACAAAAATTGCAATATTCCATCTGTATTTGGGTCGTAAAAAATATTCCCCAAAAAAGTAATTTTTAAAATTAAAGATTATGAAACCATTATGGACAGGCGCTATTGGCTTCGGTTTGGTTAACATTCCGGTTAAATTATATAGTGCAACAGAAAGCAGTGATGTTGATTTGGATATGCTCGATAAAAAAGACCACAGCCATATAAAATATTTACGTGTAAATGAAAAAACGGGCAAAGAAGTAACATTGAATAATATTGTAAAAGGCTATGATACGGGCAGTAAATATGTAGTACTCGATGAACTTGATTTTGAAAAAGCAGGAGCTGAAAAAACCAAGCTGATAGAAATTACTGACTTTGTAAATCAGGAAGAAATTGACAGTGTGTACTATGAAATGCCATACTATTTGGCGCCTGAAAAAAGTGGTATAAGACCTTATGCATTATTGCGGGAAGCTTTAATAAAAACAAAACGTGCGGGTGTAGCAAGTTTTGTAATGAGAAACAAAGAGCACCTTGCAATACTAAGGGTATCAGGCAATGCCATTATTTTAAACCGCATTCGTTTTCATGAAGAAATAAGACCAACAACAGAATTAGCGTTACCCGCAAAAACAGTTGTAAAACCCGCAGAGTTAAAAATGGCTATTGCTTTGGTTGATCAGCTATCTGGCAAATTTGATATTTCGGGTTACAAAGACAGTTACAACGCATCTTTAATGAAAGTAATAAATGCAAAAGCTAAAGGAAAAAAAACAGTCGTACCGGTAATGAAAGTTGTGCACAGCAAAGCCAAAGATTTAATGGAACAACTTAAAGCCAGCATTGAAACCAAACGCAAAAAAGCCTCTTAATTATGAGCCTTATAAAATACAAAAGCAAAAGAAAATTTACCGCTACGCCGGAACCTGATACAGCAGTAAAAAAAGGTAATACTCAATTATCATTTGTAGTGCAACGGCACAAGGCAAGCCATTTGCATTACGATTTTAGGCTGGAGATGGATGGTGTTTTAAAAAGCTGGGCAGTGCCTAAAGGTCCATCTCTTAACCATTCCGATAAAAGACTTGCTATGATGGTGGAAGACCATCCTTACGATTACAAGGATTTCAAA
>JANXTG010000230.1 GCA_025352525.1 Ferruginibacter sp. | reverse complement strand
TGTAAATCCCGGCTAAACTGACCCCCCTTCGCCATTTTAAATTGACCCCCTAAAAAACGATTTCAAAAAGGTCTTGTAAAAGGCCTGCAAAAGAGGACTAAAAAAAGGGGTAAAGAGCTGTTGTTTTTGTAAGATAAATATAGCGATAAATGTTTTGCCCGTTTGTTTATAAAATGGTTTCCATTATTTCGTTACCTGGTTTTTGTTTTTTTCTTAAAGAGTCTCCATAAACTGTCCGGATGAGAACTGTGGTAAACCAATAGCCAATAAGCCTACAATGGTTACAATAAAACTGGTGCTTTTAAATAAATTTTTAAAGCAATGGTGCTGGTTAAAAGAAAAAATCTTTTGCATTTGATGTGTTTTTTAAATGATTAAAAAATATCAGGTGCAGATTAAGAGTTTTGATTTTCGAAGGGTTACAAAAAGGGGGTTCAACATTAAGGTATATAAATATATAAAATATCACTAGCGTCCCAAAGACGCAAATTTAAGTTCTTTGAATATATTGTGAATAAAGCGTTTTAGGCGAATTTAGTGCTCAAACGATTTCAATTTATCTAGGTATAAATTGAAAGATGAATACAGGTAAATATGTTTTTTCTCAAGTTGTTTCATTTCTAAACTTTAATGAGTTTAATAAATATATTGAACGATACAAAGGAAACTATAAAGTAAAGGAATATACTTGTTGGCATCAATTGCTATGTTTGATTTTTGGACAATTATCGAATAGAGAAAGCCTGAGTGATTTGGTTTTATGTTTGCAAACACAAAAGCACAAATGGTATCACCTTGGTATTGGTAATAGTATTTCAAAATCTAATCTAGCACATGCAAATGAAAAGAGAGATTGGCGAATTTTCGCAGATTTTGCTTACTTCCTAATTGCAGAGGCAAGAAAAACCATTTTGCCGAATGAAGCGTTTGCAGATTTTGAGTTTAATGCTATTTATGGAGTTGATACTACCACTATTGATTTATGTTTAGAAATATTTTGGTGGGCAAAATTTAGAAAGCATAAAGGAGCTATAAAGTTACATACTGTATTAGATTTAAAAACCGAAATCCCTTGCTATGTAAACATTACAGACGGAAAAGTGCATGAAGTAAATGTGCTTGACTTAATCACTTTTGAGCCAAAAGGATTCTATATAATGGATAGAGGTTTTGTTGATTACCTGAGACTCTTTACCATAAATACTAAAGAAGCTTTTTTTGTTACAAGAGCTAAAAACAACATGAAATGCCAAAGAATATACTCCGCTAAAGTGGATAAAACTACAAGTATTTTATACGACCAAACTATAAAACTTGTAAACTATTATGCAGCCAAAGAGTATCCTGATAAATTGAGACGAGTAAAATATTATGATAAAGAAAGTGATAAACAATTCATTTTTCTCACTAATAATTTTGATGTAACAGCATTACAAATAGCAATGTTATACAAGCAACGATGGAAGTTAGAATTGTTTTTTAAATGGATAAAACAACATTTAAAAGTAAAGTCATTTTGGGGGCATTCAGAAAATGCAGTTAGAGTACAAGTTTATGTTGCAATAATAACATTTGTTACAATTGCACTTGTAAAACAAAAATTGAAAACACCCCTCACACACTACCAAATATTACAAATATTGAGCATTACATTAATCACTAAAACTCACTTAAAACAACTGTTTGAGGACGCTTTATTACAATATGTCAAAGAACCAACTCATAACCAATTAAAAATGTTCTAGTTATATTAGGACGCTAATGATAAAATATATATTTTACAAAAAAATATTTTACCCTAGGTAAGTAATATGAATAATACCAATTATAAGTTTGAAAAAGGAGGATGGTTTAACTAATGGGGTGTTAGATAATATAGTGTTGGTGGACTTAGGGTGAAAAAAGAAAGTGAGAAAACTTTTAAATTATCTTTAAATGCAATTTCCAACCGAAAATTTATTAAAAACAAAAAGCTACATGAACAGAAATTACCGGTTGCAGATTTTTATATTACATGTTTTGTTATCTACTTCTCTGCAACGTCTCACGCCTTTCCGGACGTAGCATTAGTTCGCCCGTTTATTTGTAAATTAAAAAATGGAATATGCCAATTGCCTTGTATGATTTCCCTCCCAACCCCTATAACTTTATAAATTTCGAAACCAGTGCTGCGCCTTGCTCCGGTATTACCCTTATCAGATATAGTCCTGCAGTTAAATGAGCAGCGGGGACAGTAAACTGGTTCAGGCCTTTGTTCAACACAATATTTTTCACCAATAATGTTCTTTGCGCTGCATCGCTTAGCAGAAGAGTGGCTTTTGTTTTTTGCGAAGCAAAAATTTCTGCCTGCAATTGTACGGTAACAGGGTTAGGGTAAATGGATAGTGTGCTTTGCTTGCCATAACCTTTTATGGCTATCGTTTTAGAAATGGTAAAGCGGCCATCAAGGTCCACTTGTTTTAGCCGGTAATACGACATGCCCATATAGCTATTGTTATCCGGGAGCTGGTAGCTATAAGCAGTAGCCACGCCGGTTTGTGATGGTACAAAGGCTATGGGCGCAAAACTTCTTTCGTTGCTCAGGGATCGTTGTACCTCAAAACCTTTGTTTTGAAATTCATTCACCGTTTCCCAGTTTAGCCTTACCTGGTCTTCATTTAACCTGCGGCCTTCAAAATTCAGTAGTTCTATGGGCAGTACAGAACAACCGCTGACGCAGCCACAAACGGTGTTGGGCGCAATGGTTTGGTTGCTGGCAATGCCCAAGCGTGCCACAGATGCAGGTTGTGGTAATGCCAGTCCGGCAATACTTAGACGGGATATACCCCTAGCTTGGGTAGCCTGTTGGGCTACTGACACAGCAGCGCAGGATAGTGCACAAAATACGATTGCCATGCGTTTACACATATTGCTCATCAAAGTAAAAGTGCGGGCGGTTACCATATCATGTTGGTAGTTACATTCCACCCAAAAATTACCGGAGTACCAAGGGTTCCATTTGCATTCTGCGGCCAGTAGGTGTAACGAAATTTCTCCGGAACAAAGCTAACATTCACGGTTACGAAGCCATCGGCTGAGGTTACTGCTTCTTCTACAGCAGTTATATACACGTTTTCCATTTGCACCCTGTAATAAACGACAGGGTTACCGGCTGAAGGTTTGGTAAAATCCATTTGAAGGCTTATCAAAGTGGTACCGAAAAACTGTTTTCTTTTTAAATAATAAGCCATTTTATCCTGTGGCATAGAAATGGTAAAACACTTGGGAACTGCCGGACCGGTAGCGCCTCCGCCAAAACTACCGGGAGGTTGAAATGTAGCACCGGCATTAAATGCAATTATCCCCGTCCAGTTTGGAAAAAGGGCTGCTGTCGATTCCCCATTAATCTGGTTTGGATCCAACACTTTCATGTAAATGCTCGTTTGAGCAGCACCTGCAAAGTTGCTAGCCACGAAACACAATAATAACAGGGAGAACCGGGTAAACTTCATAAACTTTATTTTAGGGTAAAGATGATTTGTTTCCTGCAAGCGTGCATTTGCAAAAGCATGCAACACACACATCGTTTTCTATATGTAAATGTATGGTAGCAAATATTTTAAAACAAAAAAATTACTTCATCGGGTATTTTTAATTCGAAGCAATAGCCCTGTCTTTGTAAATACGTTGCAATAAACAGCTTTTTCAAATTTTAATAACTAATACCTTACAAAATTAATTTCTGAATATCTTTTATAATATCATATCCCTAAGTTATTTAGTTTTTTGTTTGCTAAATATATTAGCTTGCAGCATGATTTTGCAAACACACAATTTTAAAAATATTGTTTTAGTACCACTAATTGATTTTAAAATCCCCGCCGGGTTTCCATCTCCGGCAATGGATTATATTGAAGACAGAATAGACCTTGCCCAACAACTTGCCCCCCATCCACTATCTACCTATTATTCTTATTGCGAAGGCGATTCAATGCTCGATGCCTGCATTCCACCCAATGCAATTTTAGTTATCGATAAATCCCTAACAGCAAAAAGCGGTGATATTGTTGTAGCTTTTTTAAATGGT
>JANXTG010000144.1 GCA_025352525.1 Ferruginibacter sp. | reverse complement strand
ATTCAATGTAAACATCGTTCAATTTTAATTTGACAATATGGGTAAATAAATTCTAAAAACATTATAATTTTATAAAACTAAATTATGATGTTATAGTGTATTTAGAGGTTACATAACCTGCACAATTAAAAACTTTAAATAATGTGTGTTTTCCTGCCCACTTATAATGGGATGATCGGCTGACTGTGCATTGAATACAACCTGACGTACTCTTCTTTTGGCGTCTTTTGCTGCCATGAGAATGATATCGTAAAACAAAGCAGGTTGCACCAAATTTGTACAACTTGATGTAACTAAAAAACCACCCGGTTTTACGAGTTTAATACCACGCAAATTAATTTCTTTGTAACCGGCAACGGCTTTGTCAATACTACTTCTGCTTTTTGCAAACGACGGCGGGTCAAGCATTACAACATCCCACCGCTTTTCTTCTTTTGACATTGTTTTAAGTACATCAAAAGCATTAACACATTGAAATGTACATATATTTTCTAAGCCATTTAATGCTGCATTTTTATTACACATATCAATGGCGGTCTGCGAAATATCCAGCCCTAAAACTGACTTTGCACCGAAATGAGCTGCGCTTATTTCAAAAGAACCTGTATAGCAGAATGCGCCCAGTACATCAGCATCTTTTACAATATGTCGAATGGCAAAACGGTTATCCTGCTGGTCTAAAAAGTATCCGGTTTTTTGCCCGTTGGCAATATCAATATGCATTTTTATACCGGGTGTTTTATCATCAAAAGATTTTTCATTAATAATAATATCGGTATCAAATTCTGCAGAAAGAAAACCCTTGTGTTGTTCCATTCCTTCAAGTTCTCTTACGGGCACATCGTTACGTTCATAAATACCTTTTGGCGTAAAAATTTCATTCAGTGCTTTTACAATAGATGACTTCCATACATCAATACCTAGTGCAAGCGTTTGTATTACAAAATAATCGTTGAACTTATCAATAATCAATTGGGGGATATCATCTGCCTCACCAAAAATAAGTCTGCAGTTTTCAGCATAACCAATCTTTTGGCGGTATGCCCATGCATCTTTTATTTTTTTGTAAAAAAAAGCATCGTTAATCGTTTCGTTTTTATCACGGGTTAATAAGCGTACCGATATCTGCGATTGTGGATTGTAATATCCCCTACCAATAAATATTTTATCAAACGTGTATACATCTACAATTTCACCCGGTGCTGCAGCTGTATCTTTCTCTTTGCCTGAGTTTATTTCATTTCCAAATATCCATGGGTGACCACTTTCAACCCTGCGACTGATATTTTTATTGAGCACAATACTTTTCATGCTGCAAAAATAACTATTTGAAAATTAGTCAGGGTTTTGTAGAATAAGTAACCTGATAATTTACAGATTTAAAACAATAAACTGTTTTATGTAGCTTTAGTGTAGAAGTTTAAAATTGATGCATTAATAAAACTGTAAAACATTTATGGAAAAATTATTGAAGCTTGTAAAGCAACTGAAAATGAATATTCCAAATTATGCTGAACAGCAAACAGCTATTTCTGCCGCTAATGTTGGCTGGCATATTGACCATTGCCTGCTGGTATTTGTACGGATAATTACGGCAATGGAAACATCAGACCCTGCACTTTACAAAAGCTCTTTTAATTTAAAAAAATTGCTCGTGTACGCCCTTAATAAAATACCAAGAGGCAGAGCCAAGGCACCAAAAATAGTCCAGCCAACGGGAGATATTATACCCGATAAATTGATGGCTAATGTTGATGCAGCATTTAAAAAAATAAAAGCACTAAATAACCTTCAAAGACACCATCATTTTGAGCATCCTTATTTTGGAAAATTAAATTTAAAAGAAACAAATAAGTTTCTTGCAATACACACCAACCACCACCTAAAAATTATTAATGATATAATGAAGGCAGGATGAGCATTGTTAGCTAACAAACTTCTTTATAAAATATTTAATAAGTTCTATCTGACCAATGTGAAGTTTTCAATAAAATTTTACAATTAAAACATGGACAGCTTATTGCCATAACAGAATGTGGCACTTTGTGCAAAAGAATGTTCAGTTTAATAATTCCTTCATAAACAAAATAAAATACAGCCTTAACGGAAACTGACCAGGGATAATTACTTTTTTATGAAAAAGGAAAGTTTAAATATTTTAACGATTAACTGCGGCTCATCCAGTATAAAATTTGCAGTATATGAAACTTACAGAAAGACCAACAAAATTTTATCAGGACAATTAAAAAGAATTGGTTTTAATGATACTGCATTTAAAATAACAAATCATACAACCGAAGCAACAGAAGAAATAAAAACAGAAATAAAGAGTTTTAAAGAGGCAGCAAAATTTTTAATTACGCAGTTGAAAGAACAAAAATGTTTTAACAGCGTTGGTTGCATTGGGCATAGAATAGTTTATGGCATGGAGCATACTGATCCCGAAATTATTAATGACCAATTGTTAGCAGAATTAAAAAAAATAAGGGACTATGATCCCGATCATCTTCCTGCAGAAATCGAAATCATTAAACTATTTAAAAAACAATTTCCTACACTTTTACAGATTGCCTGTTTTGATACTTCGTTCCATACAACCATGCCGGCTGTTGCAAAAATTTTACCCATACCACGGCGCTTTGCCAAAGCCGGTATCAAGCGCTATGGCTTTCATGGCTTATCCTACAATTATTTAATGGAAGAGTTGAAAAAAGTAGAAGGAAGAATTAAAAGTAAAGGAAGAATTATTTTAGCCCATCTAGGTAATGGTGCCAGTTTAGCGGCTGTAAAAGAAGGGAAAAGTGTAGATACCAGCATGGGATTAACACCTGCCGGCGGGTTGGTAATGGGTACTAGAACGGGAGATTTAGACCCCGGAGTTGCCTGGTATATGTTACAAAAAGAAAAAATGACGGCAAAAAAATTCAATCATATAATAAATCACGAAAGTGGTTTATTAGCCGTTTCGGAAATAAGCGCTGATATGCAGGATTTGTTGAAAAAAGAAAGTTCAGATGTTCATGCAGCAGAAGCAGTAACCTTATTTTGCTATCAGGTTAAAAAATGCATTGGCGCTTATGCGGCTGTGTTAAACGGACTTGATATACTGGTTTTTTCGGGAGGCATTGGTGAGAATGCTCCTGCCATCCGCTCCCGAATTTGTAAGGGATTTGATTATTTACATATTGAAATAGATGAAAAAGAAAACAGTACAAACGCCCTGCTTATTTCAACAAAAAAAAGTAAAGTGCAGGTATATGTAATACCTACAGATGAAGAAATAATTATAGCAAACAGCGCAAAAAAGCTGTTTCAAAATGAATTTCAAAAACACTTTTTGTTAACAAAGAAAATTAAATAATGGAAGAACAAACTCTAAAAACAGCAAAAGAAAATATAACAGATGAGTTGCTTCATAAAATAAACAGGTACTGGCAGGCTGCAAATTATCTTTCAGTGGGGCAAATTTATTTATATGATAATGCCCTTTTAAAAGAGCCTTTAAAACCTCAACATATTAAGCCGATGTTATTAGGGCATTGGGGTACTACACCCGGGCAAAATTTTATTTATGTGCACCTAAACAGAATTATAAAAAAGTATGATCTTAACATGATTTATATTTCGGGGCCAGGTCACGGAGGTCCGGCAATTGTAGGTAATGTTTATTTAGAAGGCACTTACAGTGAAATATATCCCAACATCAGTAAAGATGAAGAAGGTTTAAAAAAACTGTTTAAACAATTTTCTTTTCCCGGTGGAATACCCAGCCACGTTTCTCCTGAGTGTCCGGGTTCCATTCATGAAGGTGGCGAGCTGGGCTATTCTCTTAGTCATGCATTTGGCGCTGCCTTTGATAATCCTGATTTAATTGTATCGTGTGTAATTGGTGACGGAGAAGCCGAAACAGGTCCTTTAGCTACTGCCTGGCACTCCAATAAATTTCTTAACCCGATAACTGACGGTGTTGTGCTACCGATTCTTCATTTAAATGGATATAAGATTGCTAACCCAACTATTTTTGCCCGCATCAGCCATGAAGAACTTGAACAGCTTTTTTTAGGATATGGATGGAAACCCTATTTTATAGAAGGTGATGACCCGATGCAGATGCACGAAAAAATGGCGCAGTTGCTCGATACGATTGTAGAAGAAATAAAAACAATAAAACAAAACGCAGCAAACAATAAAAATGCTCAGCGTCCGCAATGGCCGATGATTATTTTAAAATCGCCTAAAGGCTGGACGGGGCCAAAATATGTAAACGGATTAAAGATTGAAGGAAACTTTCGTGCACACCAGGTTCCTATAACTGATCCGGTTACAAACCACGAACATTTGGCTCAGCTTGAAGAATGGTTAAGAAGTTATAAGCCTGAAGAGCTTTTTGATAACACAGGGCATTTACTTCCTGAGCTTGCTGACCTTGCTCCAAAAGGAAATCGTCGAATGGGCGCAAACCCTCATGCTAATGGCGGGCTGTTGCTTCACGATCTTCATATGCCTGATTTTAGAGATTATGGGATTAATTTACCGGTGCGTGGAGAGACCGGCCCGGGTGATACACTGGTGCTTGGAAAGTTTATTCGTGATATTATTAAAGAAAATTCTAGCCAAAATAATTTCAGAATTTTTGGTCCGGACGAAACACTTTCAAACAAATTAAATGCTGTTTTTGAAACTACAAGCCGGCAATGGGAAGCACCGATAATAGATGCCGATGAGTTTCTGGCTACAGAAGGGCGTGTGATGGAAATGCTGAGTGAACACCAGTGCGAAGGTTGGCTGGAGGGTTATCTGTTAACGGGCAGACATGGCTTGTTTAACTGCTATGAAGCCTTTATTCATATTATCGATTCTATGTTTAACCAACACGCCAAATGGCTAAAGGTTACCTCGCATCTTCCTTGGCGAAGAAAAATTGCTTCCTTAAATATTTTATTGGCATCACATGTTTGGCGGCAGGATCATAATGGATTTACACATCAGGATCCCGGTTTTCTTGATCATGCAATAAATAAAAAAGCATCTGTGGTGCGTGTGTATTTACCTGCCGATGCCAACTGTCTTTTATCCGTAATGGATCATTGTTTTCGTAGCAGACATTATGTAAATATAATTGTTGCCGGCAAGCACCCATCACCTCAATGGCTTTCAGTTGAAGAGGCAGTATCACACTGTACCAGAGGCATAGGAATATGGACCTGGGCAAGCAGTGATAAAGATATGGAACCAGATGTAGTAATGGCCTGTGCAGGTGATGTGCCAACGTTGGAAACAATGGCTGCAGTAACTATTCTTCGTGAAAAATTACCTGAACTGAAAGTACGGGTTGTTAATGTGGTTGACCTAATGAAATTACAGCCGGAAACAGAGCATCCGCATGGATTAAGCGATGCTGATTTTGATACATTATTTACAAAGGGAAAACCTGTAATTTTTGCTTTTCATGGATATCCAACACTTATCCACAAGCTTACATACAGGCGAACAAATCACAGCAACATTCATGTACGGGGTTACAAAGAAGAAGGCACAATTACCACTGCTTTTGATATGACTGTTTTAAATGACATGGACCGGTTTCATCTGGTAATGGATACACTGGACAGACTGCCGCAATTAAAAGAAAGAACAGCTTACCTAAAACAGGAAATGCAGGATAAACTTGTTGAACACAAATATTATATTCGTAAACACGGTCTGGATATGCCGGAAATAAGAAACTGGAAATGGAAAGCTTAAAAAGGATAATTAATATTTAAAAAAAAATAGATTTATCCATATAAGAAAAACATGGGAACAAAAAAAGATTAAATTATTGCAGTTGAAATTTTTAAAAAGTAAAAAATAATATCCCGGCAAAAAAATATTAGTATTGTTTTATTCTAATAACATTCTTAATTAATTACGGTAAGCACGATAATTGTAGCAAGGAAAACAGAGATTCTTAAACTTAAAATATTTATAAATAAAAAAACATGAAAAAAGCAATCATGGCAATAGCTATTATATTAGCAGCCACAACAGTAACATTTGCACAAATGAAAATGGACAGTACTAATATGAAAATGGCGCATAAAAAATACAGCTGTCCAATGCACCCTGATGTAGTGAGAAGCAAACCAGGTAAATGCCCTAAATGTGGAATGAAA
>JANXTG010000229.1 GCA_025352525.1 Ferruginibacter sp. | reverse complement strand
TGCCTTTATTTACTTACAGGCATGACACTTGCTAACTGGCTATGGTTTGGTGGCTGGTTAGGCATTGGTTTAATTGTTTACTTTTTGTACGGTTACAGAAAAAGTAAATTGGCAGAACCAACTGTATAATTTAAATTTTAGTTCAACCTAAACGGCGCAAAGTAATTTAACTTTGCGCCGTAATATTTTAAAGAACAATAGCTATGAAATACGAAGTAGGTGATCAGATTTTAGTACTGGCTACAGATGAGGAAGGAAAAGTAGTGGAACTGATGAATGAGAAAATGGTAATGATTGAAGTGCGGGGCGTAAAGTTTCCTGCTTACATGGACCAGATTGATTTTCCCTATTTTAAAATGTTTTCCCAGAAAAAAACGGTTGAGAAAAAAAATATTTATGTTGATAATATAAAGAGAGAAAAGACTGTGCCCAGAAAAAAAATAGGTGATGGTGTTTTTCTTAACTTTTTGCCAGTGTTTGACAAAGATGTTTTTGAAGATGATGTGGTGGAGAAATTAAAAATTTATTTGATCAACCAAAATGAAGAAGGTTATGATTTTAAATATGACTTGGTTTTTAATGGTGAAAGCTCTTTTAGCCTTAAAGCAAATATTGGCGGACTTTCAGAATTTTATTTGCATGATGTAAGTTTTGAAGACATGGGCGATGGACCAAAATTTGAATTTGATTTTTCATTGACAAACCCTGATAAAAAGAAAGCTGCCGGACATGAAGTTTTTTACAAATTAAGAAGTAAGCAACTTTTTAATAAAATAGAGGAA
The DNA here is from genome assembly GCA_025352525.1 of Ferruginibacter sp. GTDB lineage: Bacteria > Bacteroidota > Bacteroidia > Chitinophagales > Chitinophagaceae > Ferruginibacter. The sequence goes on along the minus strand of JANXTG010000229.1, from coordinate 8,019 downwards.
ACACAAAAAAAGAATGAAGCTTCTTTTAGATACGAACTTTTTACGCATTATCCCGATAGAATTGATGAGGATAAAGTTGATATGAGTATGCTTGGGCAAGCAGGTTTTAGGGTTTACAACGCAGATAAAATAAGAGAAAATTTATCTCCAGCCCGTTCAGTTGTTGATCTACATATTGATAAACTGACTAACCATTGGCAGAATCTTACCAACTTTGAAATATTGACTTCGCAGCTAAATAATTTTGAGAAGTATTACGAGCTTGCTATAGCCCACAAACAGGCAACATTAATAGTAATACATGGCGTTGGCGAAGGGATTTTGCGCAACGAAATTCACGATATATTAAAACTAAAAAAGGAAGTGAAATCTTTTGTAAACCAGTTTCATCCTTTATATGGATATGGTGCGACAGAGATATTTTTTAAATAATTAGTATTGTAGAACTTTAAACTATTTTCTCTGTTAATAATTTTTCTGCTACCATTTTGCTCAGCATTTCGTTATTTTTTTTTGCGTATGAAACTGTTACTGTTCCATCAAAAATTTCTGTAGATATTACTTTCACAATAAGACCGAGATGAAGCCCTTTAGCATTTAAAAACTTTAAAAAATCTTCTGATGAATGTGTAACTGCAGCCAGTTTTATTTTATCGCCGGGCTTGCAATCGCTTAATTTTTTAAACTCCAGCCAATGTATTTTTCCGTTCTTATCAGGAATAGGAGAACCGTGTGGGTCAATATTCGGAAACCCAAGTAATTCATCCATTTTATCAAAAAAAACAGGTGATTGTAAATGCTCAACCTGCTCTGCAATTTCGTGCACCTGCTCCCAGCCAAAGCCCATTTTTTCAACCAGGTACATTTCTGTTAAACGATGTTTGCGGATGATGAGCCCTGCTGCTTTTTTACCTTTTTCTGAAAGTTTTAGTGGTTTGTAACTTTCGTATAACACCAATTTTTTTTCAGCTAGTCTTTTTATCATACTATTTACAGAAGGCATTTTTATTTTTAGTTCAATGCTTAATTCCTGCACAGTTACTTCGCCATTTTCGTTGCTGATATTAAAAAGCGCTTTAAGATAATTTTCTTCTGCATAAGTGTTCATGCGGCTAAGTTAGTAAAGTTGGGGATTGTATTAATTGTTGAAAAAAGAATTTATGGCACAAGGGCTGGCGGATGGGAAGCAGTACCCCGCAGCGAAGATAGGAGTACTGCGGACAGCCGCAACAAAAGCTGAATAAAGATTTAATGTATACAGCCCCAAACCAATTTGGTACAGCAAATAAAACAAACTTATTTTTGTATTTCTATCAGCCGGCTGTCGCTCCGTATTTATGCGGAGAGGAAAGTCCGGACAGCAAAGGGCAATGCACCGGTTAACTGCCGGCTGTTTTAGCAGTAAAACAAGAAAAAGTGCCACAGAAAATAACCGCCGTTTTGCATGCAAAGCGGTAAGGGTGAAAATGTGAGGTAAGAGCTCACAGTCCTGCTTGGTAACCTGTGGGATGGGTAAACTTTGCATGCTGTAATGCCACATATACCGCTGGTGCTGAAAAGCAGGCAGGCGGCTCGTTTGCTGCATTGGCAACAATGCGCAGTGGAGGGTAGGCAGCAAGATTGTAACAGTAATGTTGCAGCCAGATAAATGACAGCCTTTGTTGTAATTATATTACAGCAAAACAGAATCCGGCTTATGGCTGATAGAATTTTTATTTTCCTGTTATAATTTTAATTTTGCACAAATATATTTTGAATTTACAACCATGACGATTGCAAAAATAATGTTGGCGGAGTTACTTGCTGAAGCCGTAACAACGAGAAAAATGCTGGCACTTTTTCCATTTGAAAAAAGCAATTACAAGCCGCATGAAAAAAGTATGCCGATGGGTAACCTTGCCCGGCACCTGGCTGAAATTTATGGTTGGGCAAAAGAGACTGTACAGCAGGATGAATTAAATTTTGCCAAACTTGATTTTGTACCGGAGGCTCTTACAAGCAACGCAGAATTGCTTGCATTGTTTGATAAATGTTTAGCCGCATCTAAAGCAATACTTGAAAATACTACCGATGAAGAAATGGCAAAACCATGGACGATGAGAAATGGTGCAGAAATTTATTTTACCATGCCTAAAGCCCAGGTTATGAGAACGTGGGTGCTTAACCACAGTGTACATCACAGAGCACAATTGGGCGTTTATTTAAGAATGTTGGATATTCCTATCCCGGGAAGTTATGGACCATCGGCTGATGAATAAATAAATTTATTTTCCAGCCAAAATCATGTGTACAATGACTTTATCAATGGGTAAAGTCATGCAGTCTTCATTAAAATCTGTGAGGTTTATAAACCGAAAAGTTTCAGTTTCGCCGGTTTCGTTGTACATTTTCATTTCTCTTTCATCAAACTGAAATGGCAGGCTGCGAAGCGGTGCAGTAATTGGTTCCAAGGCTTTTACTTTGTAGTAGATAGACATTATCTGATCTCCTTTTCTAAATGCAGATGGCTGATAAAAATCTGTGGTGTAAAAATGTTCTTCTACCTGCACACTTAAATTCATTTCTTCCATAAATTCCCTCCTTAAACAGTCTCTTGTGCCTTCGCCTTCTTCCAGCCCGCCACCACAAAATTTTGTAACATACATTCCTCTAATGTATTCATCGCTTACTAAAATTTGCTGCTGCTCATTTATTAATATACCGTAAACCCGAACGTTAATCATTTTATTTTTTACGTTTTATAAATTTAAAGGCAACAATGGCTAAAATTACAAGTGAAATAGAAATAGGAACCCAAAACGCATACGGAGATTGTTGAAAAGGAAGAGGAACATTCATTCCATAAATACTGGCAATTAAAACCGGTATGCTTAAAAAAAGTGTTATTGTAGTCAGTCTTTTAAGTACTACGTTTTGGTTGTTGCTGATAATACTTGCAAACGTATCCAGCGTACTTATTAAAATGGTCGTATAAGTATTGGCAGTTTCTAAAGCCTGAGAAGTTTCAACAACAAGATCATCCAAAAAATCTTTTTCATCATCGCTAAGCTGTAAAAAATCTGTACGGGCAAGTTTCATCAACAACAATTCGTTGCTCCGCAAAGCGGTTACAAAATATACCAGACTTTTTTGAATACGCATCAGTTGAAAAAGCTCCTCGTTTCTATTGGCTGCGTATAATTTTTGCTCCAGTGCATTTCGGCGCAGATTTATTTCTTTCAGATGATTTTGGTAAGTGTTTATAATTTTTTCAAAAATTTTTAACACCATCATATTTTGCTTATCGGGATGGCGATTTTGAAAACTGTTCAGAAATTTTTTGATGGCTTCGTTTTCAAAAGAATTTACTGTTACAATCTGCTCTTTAGTAAGTAAAATACAGATTGGGATGGTGATGTAAAAAGCATCACTTTCATTAAAAGAATTGTTTTCTGTAGGCGTTTTAATTACAATGAGCTTCACATCATCTTCTGCTTCGTAACGGCTGCGTTCATCAATATCAAGAGAATCTTTTAAAAAGTCTAAAGGTATTTCCAGTGCTTCACTTAACTCAGAAAACTCTTCCTGCTTTAATGGCGGTAATACATTTACCCATGTACCGCTGCCCGGTTTATCTGTTGCTACTGTTCTGTGGTCAACAATATTAAAATACTGAATCATGTAAAATTTTTAAATATTTATGCTTCCTTTAAAAACAAATGTTGCAGGACCGCATAAATAAATATCGCTAAAACTTTTATCGCCCGTCTGGTTAAATTCAACACTTAGATTACCACCGTCTGTTTTTACTTCTACCTGGTTAAACCCTCTTTCGTGGTGCGCACTCATTAAAGCTGCTGCCGTTACTCCTGTGCCACAACTTAGCGTTTCATTTTCAACACCCCGTTCGTAGGTGCGCACATAAATGGAATAATCGCTGGTAGTTTCTACAAAATTTATATTGATGCCTTCTTTTTCAAATGCAGGACTATAGCGTATTTCCTGTCCTTTTTTAAAGACGTCCATGTTTTTTACATCTGTACTGTACTTGATATAATGTGGTGAACCGGTATCAAGAATCGCATATCCTGCATATGATTCAACATGATTTACATCCTGCATTTTTAAACGAACTGTATTATCAAGATCAATAGATGCGGTATGTTCACCATCAACTGCTAAAAAACGGTAATTTTCTTTTTTTATACCAACATCATTTGCAAAGCGAACCATGCAGCGGCCACCATTACCACACATACTGCTTGGTTTTCCATCCGCATTAAAATAAACCATTTCAAAGTCAAAACCGTGTTTTAGGTTTAACAACATTACACCATCAGCGCCAATTCCGAATTTTCTGTCACAGAGATTTTTAATATTTTTTTCTGTAAATGAAGGTAGCTTTTCGTTTCTGTTATCAAAGATGATAAAATCGTTTCCTGTGCCCTGGTATTTATAAAAGGTTAGTTCCATTGTGTGAGTGGGGTTTTGCAAGTGGTTAGTATGATTATGGTTAGTTGCTGTGGTATTAAATTCCAGATTTTTAATCATTTTAAACTTCCCACAATTTCCAACGCCTTTACAATCAAATTTTCAACCGCCGCATTTCCGTCTTTACTGAATTCTTTGCTTATTCTGTTTGCAACAATGGCACTTAGTGAAATGCAATGGTGCCCTAAAGTTTTGCCAAGACCATATATAGCAGAAGTTTCCATTTCAAAATTGCTGATGCGATGGTTACCAAATGCAAATGAAGTAAGACTGTCTATCAAATTTGGCTGTGCCAAACCTAACCTTAAAACACGACCCTGCGGACCATAAAAGCCTGGACAGGTAACAGTAATACCATGATGAAAATCTTTTACAAATTCTTTTAAAAGAGCAGGACTTGCTCCAAAAATATAAGGTTGTGTTAATGCATCAATCTGTGTATGGGTAACAAATGATTGTTTAATTTGTAATTCTTCGTCATTGTTGCTGTGTCTGTAAAAGTTCATTAAATTATCAAGACCCAAACCATGAGTGCTCACTACAAAACTGTCAACAGGTATTTCTTCCTGCAAAGATCCAGAGGTGCCGACACGAATAATATTTAATTGTGTAAGGTTTTCTTTAATCGTCCTGGTTTCAAAATCAATGTTTACGAGCGCATCCAATTCATTTAAAACAATATCAATATTATCCGGACCAATGCCTGTACTTACAACAGTAATTCTTTTGCTGCCTATTAAACCTGTGTGTGTTACAAATTCTCTGTGGTTATTTTTAAATTCAATGCTGTCAAAATGTTTGCTTACTTCTTTAACTCGATCAGGATCTCCAACGGTAATTATGGTATGTGCAAGTTCTTCGGGCCTGCAATTTAAATGATAGACTGCGCCACGGTTATTGATGATTAATTCAGATGCTGCAATGCTTTTCATGCTCTTAATTTAGGCTCCCAATTTCGCTGAAATATTTAGTAATCTGATAAATTATTTTCCCTACTTTTGCAACCAGCCAATCGATATATATTTATAGAATGTTAATTGGTCCTTTGGCCGAGTGGCTAGGCAAAGCTCTGCAAAAGCTTCTACAGCGGTTCGAATCCGCTAGGGACCTCTTAGAATGAAAAGCCGCATTTGATTGCGGCTTTTTTGTTTTAAGGAATTTAAGTGTGCAGGAAAAATTATCAAATTAATTTTAAAAAAATTATAAGTGTCAACAATGAACTACAAAAAGAATCTTCATTACCTATCTATAATTGCCACCCTTGCAATAATTATAACCTGCTTTATTCCCTGGGTACATTATAATAATATAGATGTAACTTTTAATGGCTACAATGTAAAGCGATTTGCAACTGGCGTGTATTATGGCAGAGCAGGTATTATTATCACCATATTAGCAGCCATCAGTTTGGTATTTACATTGATGCAGTCAGTGGTAGCTAAAAGAGTAAATATGTTTTTATGTGCTTTATTGGTTGCGTACACACTTCGGACTTATGTAATTTTTACGGGCTCTTTGTTTGATGGCGAGGTTACCAAATTGGCGGGAATTTACTTGATTGTATTTCTTTCTTTTGTAATGGTTATTTGCAGCGTTTTCCCATATTTAAAAAAGGAAGAAATGTTTGGGGAGGAATAGGTAGTGGGTAATGGTAGGAGGGAGTTGAAAATTGGAAATTAGGAAGTATTTCGAAAAGAATTTTATATTTCCAATACGATTTTATAACCAAAAGTAATCTCGGTTTTCTTGTTGAAAAAAGATATAATGCCCAAGGGCTGCGGGATAGAAGTGAAAATACTTTTGTGAGGAACGAACAAAAGATTGTAACGGATAGCCCGAACAACTGATCAACAAAAACCCTAAGTTCACAGCCTCAACAATCCGCAACTCGTAACCCGCAACCATCAACTATCAACTATCAACCCTTCTTAACTTCCTTCACCCACCCATCTTTCAACGTTACCGTTCTATTAAAAATAATATTTTCTGCAGTGCTTTCTTTATCTAAACAAAAATAACCTTTTCGCAAAAATTGAAAACGGTCTGTAGCCGTTGCCTTTGCCAACGAAGGTTCAATGTATGCCTGCACAATGTGCAACGAATCGGGGTTTATATAATCTTTAAAATCGCCGTCTTCACTGCTCGGGTTTTCTACTTTAAAAAGTCGGTCGTACATATTCACCTGTGCCGTTGCTGCATGCGCCGCACTCACCCAATGTATGGTGCCTTTAACGGCAATGCCGCTGGTATCTTGGCCGCTTTTACTTTCGGGGAAATAGGTACAATAAATGGCAGTTATTTTACCGTTTTCATCTTTATCAAAAGTATCGCAACGCAGTATGTACGCACTTTTTAGGCGAACGCTTGCACCCGGCGCAAACCTAAACCATTTCTTTGCAGGCACTTCCATAAAATCATCGTGCTCTATCCAAAGCTCTTTACTAAAAGGAATTGTTCGGGTGCCATAAGCTTCATCAGGGCCGTTCTCACTTTGCAGTTCTTCGGTTTTTCCATCTTTATAATTGCTAATTATTAATTTTAGTGGATCAAGCACTGCCATTGCACGCAGGGCAGTGCTGTTTAAATCTTCCCTAAGGCAAAATTCCAACAAACTAAAATCTACAATATTTTCTCTTTTGGCAATGCCCACTTTATCACAAAATGTACGAATGCTTTGTGGCGTAAAGCCACGGCGGCGCATTCCGCTAATCGTCGGCATGCGAGGATCGTCCCAACCTGCCACATGTTTTTCTTCTACCAGTTGCTTTAATTTTCTTTTGCTCATTACCGTATAGCTCAAATTGCGGCGGGCAAATTCGTATTGGTGCGATGGATAGATTTCAAGTTTTTCTATAAACCAATCGTACAATTCACGGTGCGGAATAAACTCGAGTGTACAAATAGAATGCGTAATATTTTCAATAGAATCGCTTTGCCCATGCGCAAAATCATACATCGGGTAAATGCACCATTTATCGCCGGTGCGGTGGTGGTGTGCATGTCTGATTCGGTAAATTAAAGGATCACGCATCAACATATTTGTATGCGCCATATCAATTTTTGCACGAAGCGTTTTAGTACCATCTGCAAATTCTCCGTTTTTCATTTGGGTAAAAAGATCAAGGTTTTCCGCAACCGATCTGCTGCGAGCTGCACTGTCTTTTCCAGGTTCTGTTGGTGTGCCTTTTAGTTTGGCAATTTCTTCTGCCGATGCATCTTCAACATACGCAAGTCCCTTATTGATAAGCGTTACAGCGTATTCATACATGGTATCAAAATAATCAGAGGCAAATAATTCATGCTTCCACTCAAAGCCGAGCCACTTTATATCTTCCTTTATACTTTCTACAAATTCAGTATCTTCTGTAACGGGGTTAGTATCATCAAACCGCAGGTTGGTATAACCCGGATATTTTTTTGTAAGCCCAAAATTTAAACAGATGGCAGTTGCATGTCCCACGTGGAGATAGCCGTTTGGCTCCGGCGGAAACCTTGTAACAATCGCATCATATTTCCCCTCTGCCAGGTCTGTTTCTATTATTTCCTCTA
>JANXTG010000127.1 GCA_025352525.1 Ferruginibacter sp. | reverse complement strand
CAGGCAATATCTATTTTGTGATAAGATAAATAATTTTCAATCGGTTCATCTGCAAGCGCAAACAATTCCTCTATATTTTGAGGCTGGGTAAATAAGGAAGGACCGGCATCAAAATGGTAACCCTGTTTTTCAAAAGCAGATAATTTACCCCCGGGATAAGTATTTTTTTCATAAACAGTTACATCAAAGCCCTGTACTGCAAGCCTGATAGCACTTGCCATACCCGCCACTCCACTCCCAATTATTACTGCTTTTTTTTGTTGCATGTTCTTACTTATAAAGAATTAAATGAACTGCGAAGGCCTGCTTTAAGTAAAATAACAGCTTTAAATGTATTGCTTATGCGAACCCTGTTTTCCAGTAATAATTGTGGCTGCGCCTGTTGAATTTTTCTAAATAAAGTACGGTAATATTTATAGGCAACATATACGCCAAATCGTGCTTTTACAGGAAGCATTAAAATTCCTTCATAAGCTTTTTTAAGGTCCGATGCAATGTCTTCTTCTATTATTCTTTTTTCACCTTCGGTAAATTTTTTGAAGTTTATTCCGGGAAAATATGTTCTGTTTAATTGTTCATGATCAGCTTTAAGATCTCTTAAAAAATTTATTTTTTGAAATGCCGCACCCAGAGATTGTGCAGAAGGTTTTAATTTTTCATATTCCACTTCATCCCCATTACAAAAAACATAGAGACACATCAAGCCAACCACTTCTGCACTGCCGTATATGTAAGTTGAATAACATGCAGCATCATATTCCTTTTCACATAAATCCATTTCCATACTGTTAAAGAAAGCTTCAATTAAACCATGGTCAATATTATATTTATTTACAGTAATTTGAAAACTGTGTAAAATGGGATTTAAACTTATTCCCCTTTCAATTGCCTCGTAGGTTTCCTTTTTAAACTCTGCCAACAATGATTGTTTATCAAACTCATGAAATGTATCTACAATTTCATCTGCAAAGCGCACGAATCCATATATGTCATATACTGGCATTCGCAAGTCCGCATGCAACATCCTTATAGCACTGCTAAAAGAAGTACTGTAACCTTCTGTACAAATTTTACTGCACTGGTGGCTTACTTTATGAAATAATGATATCATTTTTTAATTCGCATTTTTAAATTGTTTTATTACCTGGTTAGCTGCAACTTCTCCACTAATTAAAGAAGGCGGAACGCCAGGGCCCGGTACAGTTAATTGACCTGCATAAAAAAGGTTACTTACTTTTTTACTTTTTAAGGATGGTTTTAATATTGCAGTCTGCATCAAAGTGTTTGCCAGGCCATATGCATTTCCTTTAAATGCATTGTGATCATTTACGAAATCTGAAACAGAATAAGATCTTTTATAAATGATATTATCTTTTATTACTTCACCGGTTTGTTCTTCAAAACGTTTTACTATTTTATTAAAATATTCATCTCTCAATTTTTCATCATCACCTTGCAAACCTGCTGCAACGGGTATTAAAAAAAACAAATTCTCGCAACCTGTTGGAGCTACGGTTTCATCTGTTATGGATGATGCGCAAACATAAAATAACGGCTCCGTTGGCCACATGGGCGTATCATAAATTTCTTTTCCGTGCCTGTTAAAATCCACATCAAAAAAAAGTGAATGATGATGAACGTTTTTTAATTTTTTATTGATGCCCACATAATAAAGTAGGGAGGAAGGAGCCATTACCCTTTTATCCCAGTATGCATCACTGTAAGTTCTGCTTTTTTTAGGTAACAATTTCGTTTCGGTAAAATGATAATCTGCGGCCGAAATAACAACATCAGCAAAAAAAGTTTCTTTATCAGTAGTTACAGAAACCGCTTTGCCATTTTCAATATTTATGCTTTGTACATTCTGCCCAAACAAACACTGCACGCCTAGTTCTTCCGCAAGTTTGTGCATGGAACTTGCAACAGTATTTAAGCCACCTTCGGGGTACCAGGTTCCTAATTTTATATCAGCATAATTCATAAGGCTATATAAAGCAGGAATATTTTGTGGAAGTGCGCCCAAAAAAAGCACCGGAAATTCCATTAATTCAACAATGTGTGGATGTTTAAAATATTTGCTGATATGCTTTTTCATATCTGTAAACACATCCAGTTTAAGAATGCCTTTGGCTAAATCAATATCGATAAATTCAGTAACTGAAAGACTGGGTTTATAAACAAGTTTATTTACACCTACTTCATATTTGTAAGCAGCCTCTGCAAGAAATTTATCAAGCTGCTCTCCGCTTCCTTTTTCTATAGATTCAAATAAAGTTTTAAGCGCTATGTAATCCGCAGGAATATCCATTCTGGCATAGGGATAATAAACTGTGTAAGAAGGGTCAAGCCTTTTTAAAGAATAATAATCAGAAACTTTTTTATCAAAACTACCAAAGTAACGTTCAAAAACATCGGGCATCCAGTACCAGCTTGGGCCCATATCAAATGTAAAGCCTTCGGCTAAAAATTTTTGTGCACGGCCACCAGGTAAAAGGTGTTTCTCCAAGAGCGTAACATCCCATCCCGCTTTGGCCATAAAGGAAGCTGCAGATAAACCGGCAAACCCACTTCCGATTACAATAATTTTTTTATTCATTAAGCTATAAATGGATTAAAAAGATAGATCATTTTCCCTTTATTATAATCAAATCTAAATCTAAAAAACTCCATTAAATTGCGAATGAGGAAAAATTGAGGTATTTATATTTTATGGAAAGCAGTAAAACAAACTGCAAAAAACTAACGTAATTTTAAAATGGCTGCTATATGATGTAGGTACGCATCAATAACAATTTTTTTTGTAAATTTTTCGGTTACCCTTTCTCTTGCTGCTTCGCCCATTTTTTCTCTTTCAGAAACAGATAAATGAATCATTTTAATCATTTTGTCGGCAAGATCCTGCACGTCTTTTACCTTACAAAGAAAACCGGTTTCATTATCAACTATAATTTCTTTGCACCCTGTTACGTTGGTTGCAATGGCAGGACGTTTCATACTTGCTGCCTCCAGTAAAACATTGCTCATACCTTCTCTATAGGA
>JANXTG010000094.1 GCA_025352525.1 Ferruginibacter sp. | reverse complement strand
ACATTTTTAATTTCTTCTTCTTTACCAATAAGTATTAACTGCACAGGATGGGAGTTATCAGCAAAAAATGCTGCCGCTCCTTTAACTGCTTCAAGAGGGGCAAAGTCGCCACCCATCATATCGAGCCCTATTGTGATCATTTGTAAGAAAGTTTAAAAATTAAAAATTCCAAAGTCGAGCCTGAAGTTGAGCAAGCCGAATCTGGAATTAAAGATTTTCTAGTAAAATTATACAGCTCTTAATGGTGCTTTATCTGACACCAATCTACCTTTGTAATATAATTTACCCTCGCTTACGTGTGCACGGTGGCGTACATGAGTTTCGCCTGTAGTGCTGTCTACGCTAAGTGTAGGTTCTGTAGCCTTGTAGTGCGTTCTTCTTTTTGCACTGCGTTGCTGACTGTGGCGCCTTTTCGGATTTGGCATGACTTGTTTTTTTTAGTAGTTGTGTAATATAATTTTATTAAGGTACCGGTCTAATATTTACTTTATACCGATAATATTTTATTCTAATTATTTTTAAATCTCTCTAAACCCTTCCATATTGAATTTTCCTGCTGTTCATCCCTATTCACCTGCATCGCTTTCAGTTTTTTTAATACCTGTTCATTGCACAGAGATTGCCCATCTTTATCGTTTCCACAAATATGCTGCATCGGTATACTTAGCATCACAAATTCATACAACCAATCGCTTATCTCAATGTGACTTTCGGACTTGGCAATGTAAAAAATGTCTGCATCTTCCTCTTCTTCATTTGCTTTTTGTGGATCTTCAGTAAGCTTAACCACCATATTAAATTCGTCCCAAAGATCTACATTTAACTGATTCCCGCATCTGTCACAATTTACTTCAGCGCTTCCACCAACCAGAAATCTTAATAACATGAAACCGTTATTTTTATCTAACGAAAGTTTTACATTGGCAGCAATCCCATCATTAGAGTCAGGTGCTTTATCTTTAAAAAATTGTGCATCCAATTCGTAATCAAACTCATGAACTCCGGGTTTTAAGCCTACAAAAGCTATTTCAAACGTGCGCATACTACCCATTGCATTCTTTTTAAAAGAGTGCAAATGTACATGATTTTATTTGAAATTTATACCTTAAATTGGTTTTTCATTCCTAAAACTGCTTATTTCCTGCTTTAAACTAATAAACAAAAATGAAAATTAAGAAAAAGGGAATAATTATTATAATTCTGTTGATCATTTGCTTTTTTATACATTTTTTTAGTATCAACGCTGAAAGAGTCGAAAATAATTATTCGACAAACCTCTACCCGTTTATAGCAGTCAAATTCAGAATTCTTTTAGGATGGATATCTTTTAGTGTTGGGGATATATTGTGGCTGATTCTTTTAATATTTCTAGCAAAGAAACTGTATTTATTTTTTAAGTTTATTGTAACTAAAAAGAGAAGAATTTTAAACCATGAAATAGCAATTCAAACCATGTATTCTTTTTTAGTTTTTACTACTTTCTTTTATATTTCTTTTAATGTTTTTTGGGGAATAAATTATAACAGACAAGGAATTGCAAGGCAACTTGATCTTCAATTAACACCATATTCGTTAAATGAACTTAAAACAATTAATAGGCTGCTGGTTATAAAAATTAATGAATCCAAACAGATTCTAATAAAAAATAAAACTGTTTACCCTGATAATCAAAAACTTTTTGTAATGACAGAAGATGCTTACAAAAAAGTTGCAAATAAGTTCCCCTTTCTTCAGTATCATTCCCGTTCAATAAAACAGTCTATGTGGAGCTGGGTAGGAAATTATACAGGTTTTTTAGGATACTATAATCCTGCAACAGGAGAGGCTCAGGTTAATACAACAGTGCCAAAATTTACCCAGCCTTTTACTGCATGCCACGAAGTTGCCCACCAGCTTGGTTATGCAAAAGAAATGGAAGCAAATTTTGTTGGTTATCTGGCTGCTGCATCGTCAGCAGATACTGTTTTTCAATATTCGGTTTATACAGATTTGTTTACTTATGCAAACAGAACTTTGTACTTTGCAGACAGCTCTGCAGCATTTTATTACCGAAGGCTTTTGCTGTCTGCTGTACTGGATGATTATAGAGAACGTAGAAAATTTAACCTGGCTCACACAAGTTTTATTGAACCAATTTTTCGATCAGCATACGGTTTGTTTTTAATAAGTAACCAGCAACCTAATGGAATTCTGAGTTATGATGAAGTGACGGGCTTTATTATCGCATACTATAAAAAATTTGGCATCATTTAGGCGTTTATTTAATTCTTTTTATAAAATTTTAAATTTCAAAAATGAAATCGATCTACAAATTAATCATTTCAATTCTTATTCCATTAGCAGTAGGTTCTGTTTCCGGATACTTTACATCATCCTCGGTAAACGATTGGTTTAAAACGCTAGATAAACCTTCTTTTAATCCGCCTAGCTGGCTATTTGCACCCGTTTGGACGACACTTTATATTATGATGGGCATATCATTTTACATTATTTGGAACAGCCATGCAAAGCTGGAAAAAAGATATACCGGCTACGCTTATTATTGGATACAACTTGTTCTTAATTTTTTATGGTCGTTCCTTTTCTTTTTTTATAGAAGACCTGATCTTGCTTTAGTAGATATTATCATACTTTTTATAATGATAGCAAGTACAATCTTTTCTTTTAGGAAAGTTTCACAAACTGCCGCATGGTTGCTGGTGCCTTATTTATGTTGGGTAGCATTTGCAACGGCACTTAATTTCGAAATATGGAGAATGAATTAAACCTATTTTTTAGGTATTAATTTAAAACTTTATTTAATTTTTATCTAAAACTACTTTTAGATAAAATATTAAGTTCAAATCTGTTCATCTAGCCTTGTAGCATGCCGTTTTCCTTTAGTGTAAGATTATTAAAAAATAGGCCAGTTCTGTTTTTTGGTAATGTGGTCAAAAATAGTTGGTACTTTTCTCAAAATCAATTTTGAATTTTGTATTATCTCCTGAAGATTAGCAGGCTCTGCTGAGGAGCAACCTGTGAGCAATAAGGCAGATGCTAAACGATAAAAGGGAATCTTCT
>JANXTG010000067.1 GCA_025352525.1 Ferruginibacter sp. | reverse complement strand
CAACGATGTTATAAATTTTAGTTTTTCTCCAGATTTAAAGTTGCAATGGAACAGTGTTATTAATAAAACAACCAGCGATATTGAAAACGATAACTTTCTTTCTTTTATAAATATGAATGCAGGTGGTGAAATTTATTTTTTGTTTTTGCAGAAAGACAATAATCGTCAGATTTTGAGCAATTATGCTTTGCAGCCAAATGGCTCAATTGTACGCAACGCTACTCTAAAAGGTAGAGAAGCTGGGTACAATTTTATGCCCCGGTTATCACGACAAACAGGAGCAAGACAAATGATTGTACCCTGTATTGTGAGAAACAATATTGCATTTGCAAAAATTGATTTTTAAGTTTGCATTTCAAAGCAAATAACTTCTTATTGTGACAGGCATCTTTAAAGCCAACAATCCATCAGGTAATGTAATTTTATTTGGATATGCAATCCTTTTAAAACTGCCGATGTTTCTTCATAATAGTGCACCGCAGTTGCAGGTTATGGATGGTATTTTTTATAAAAATATTTTGCTTCTCTTACAGCCAATCGCTAAAGGGGTTCCGATAATCTACAGCATTTTTACTTTTGTACTATTTTTTATTCAGGCTTTAAACCTTAATAAAATAGCGGGCAATTTAAAATTACAAAAGCAAACCAATTTTTTAACCGGTATGAGTTACCTGCTGGTAACATCCTTGTTTAGCGAATGGTTTACTCTTTCAGCACCGCTTATAGTAAATACTTTTTTTATCTGGATATGGGGTAAACTCTGCACGTTGTATAATAATCCCAACCCCAAAGCAACTATTTTTAATATTGGTTTAGTTACAGGGCTGGCAGCATTTATATATTTTCCTTCACTTACCTTTTTGCTGCTTATAATGGTAGGAATTACTATTGCCAGACCTTTTCGTTTGGAGGAGTGGCTAATGGGCCTTGTTGGTATAATTACGCCCGTATATTTTTATGCATCCTTTTTATTTTTAACCAACGGGTTCACTAATTTTAATTTTCCCGGTTTTCATCTTTCCTATCCTCATTTTTTTGGAAATCAATGGGCTTATGCAGCACTTTTTTTGGTTACGTTGGCAACTTTGGTTGGTATTTATTTTATTAATATAAATTTCAGGCGACAGGTTGTACAAACCCGTAAAAGCTGGCAGTTACTTTTTCTTTATTTAACTGTGGCAGTCTTTGTGCCCTTTATTAATACGGGGCTTAATTTTACATACTGGATTTTGATTACTGCGCCTATTGCACCTATAATTGCATCTGCCTTTTTCCACCCCCAAAAGAAATTCATCCCTCAATTCCTGCATTGGAGCATGTTAGCAATTTATGTTGCTGTAGGCTTTTTTAGTAAGTAGTTTTCTAAAGTTACCCTCTAAACTTTTTGTACTGTTTTAAAAAATCCTCCATTAATTAATTCTTTCTCTACTGTTATTTTTTTAAGTCAGAAATGGCAGGACAGTTTATTACTATACCATCAACTGTAAACCTAGATCCATGCATAGGACAGTCAAATGTTTTTTCTTCTGCATTCCATTGTAGAATTGCACCCAGGTGTGGACACACAGCAGTACATACGTGTAAATTATTTTCTTCATCACAATAGGCTGCTATTTTTTTAAATCCTTCCGCAACAATTGCACCTTGCCCAGGTTGTAAATCTTTGACATTCTTTATGTCACTTTCTTTGAACCAATCTAAATATTGGGCGGTCATGTTACCGGCTTCTTTTAAAAAAATTCCTTTGGCTTTTAAACTAATTCGGGAAGGACTGTAAATATCAATCCACGGATTATCCTTACCTGTAATAATATCTTTTATAATCATTCCGCCAAGTGTGCCATGTGTTATACCGTTGCCTGAGTCCCGGGTAATAACGTACATATTGTCATCGCCTTGTTTTTTGCCTATATATGCCAGGGCATCTATATGTTCCATTACCTGACCTGACCATTTAAATGAAATATCATTTACAACAGGGAAATGCTTTTTGTCCATGTTATTAGTTTGTCATATCGGTCTTCTTCACTTATTCCTTCAGAGTCGGCCTGTCCGGTGCGGTGGTCTTCACCACCGGAAATTAATAAATCAAACTGCTCATCAAATTCCTGCAAACGCACATAATGAAAGGGTTTCGATACCCATTTAGAATCTTGGTCGCCTGTTTCCTACCAAAGTTCAAAGGGTAAAGCATTTTTTGGAATTTTTGCAGCAATTATACACGTGCGGTAAGGCCATTGCTTTGTATGCATGGTAACCCAGTCATTAACAGGCGTGATTGTAGCTACAGCAATATGTTGTGCTTTTATTTGAAATCCGTTTGCGGTTGCCCCCTCTTTGGTATTATTTTCAGCTCCTGTTTTTGTATAAATAGTTCCATTAAGGTCTGTAAGACATTTTAAATATTTTAATAAAGAAACTACGCCTGTTGAGGATACTTTATGCAGTATTTTCCTTCTTCTGCAGTAATGCCAGGTACAGCGCTGTGCGTATGCGTAAGCAAATCTGCAAGTTTGGTAGCAGCATATTCATTTTCTAGTATTTCTTTTGTATCTGTGTCATTTAAAAAAAAACTATCTAAACTTTTAAAATCACAATTAGTATTGTTTTGCTTAATGGTATTTGCTTTCCATTCAATTGCCACCATGTGGCTGTTAGCTGCAAGTTGGGCAGTTTTTTCATCAAACATTTTTTTATATCCATATATAAATTATCCAGCGCACAGGTAATTTGTGCCATGGTTCTTCCGCTTTCGCCACTGCCTAAATACCCGTCTTCTACAAGTACAACTTTTTGTCCCTCTTTTGCAAGACAATAGGCAGTAGTAAGGCCTGCTATGCCCCCCACCTGTAACCAACACTTCTGTAGTTAAATTTTGTTGCAAAGGTTCGTAAGCCATTAAATCATCTTCTTTCTCATATTATGAAGAAATATTTTTACACGAAGTAATGTTTTCATTTGGTAATTCTGCATTCCCGATAATTGTATCCATAAAAATATTTTTTAAACATTGAATTTTTTTTACTGCTTATAACGATTTCTTCAAATTTGTTGCCGATTCTATTAAAATTTTCTTTTAATACTAATTTTTTGATTGAACCGATTATTTAAGTCTTAATCTCCATTACCCTAAAAACATTATTTTTGCCATCAATTAAAAATCATCCAATGAAATTTGGCGTAGTAATGTTCCCCGGCTCCAATTGTGATAGAGATATGATAGATGCACTGCACAACGATCTTCAGCAGGAAGTAATTACACTTTGGCACAAAGACAGCGATATTGGCGCTTTTGCAAAAGATGACTGCATCGTTATACCTGGTGGTTTTAGCTACGGGGATTATTTAAGGTGTGGCGCAATTGCCCGTTTTAGTCCAATGATGCAAAGCGTTATCAGTTTTGCAAATGATGGTGGTAAAGTTTTGGGGGTTTGTAATGGCTTTCAAATTTTATGTGAAAGTGGTTTGTTACCC
>JANXTG010000056.1 GCA_025352525.1 Ferruginibacter sp. | reverse complement strand
TAATATCGCTTATTTAATTTTTAAATCCAATTTCTTTTTTCAATTGTTCAATAACATTGAAAATAATTGGGCACATGGCATAATGTATAAGTGTACCAAATAATCTTCCTTTAAAATTACTTTCATGCAAATGCGGGAAAGCGCTGCATTCAGTAAACCTTTTCTCGTAAATACTACATTTTGAATCTGCCAGAAAATGGCAAGGAATGGCATTAATGATTAGTTTGCCCTGCATACTTTGTTCTAGGAATTCATCTTTAAATCGTTGCGGGGAAATATTAAGGTGGTCTGCGACTTGAATATTTTCTTCTGCGGTTACATTTATCATCAATTGTCTGCAACAGGCTCCACAAACTGTACAGTCAATTTGTGGTGTAACAAAATTATTTATTTCATGAACTTTTTCATCGATTTCAAGGGCATTAAAACCTTTTAAAAAGCTTCTAAAAGCATCATTTTCTTCCTCTTTTATTTCGGCCTGCTGCTTTATAAAATTTCTATCGGTTACGAGTTTTTGCAATTTTGAAGTTTATTTAATAACAGAATGTGTTTCAGTTACTGTAAATATAACTTTCAATATATTTAAAATTAAAAAGCGAAAAGAAATTAATCCTTTCGCTCTCATTTTTCAACAACCAAAACAACTTACTTTTTAACCAAAACACCTTTCTCCTTTAGATCTTTTACTATTTTTTTACTGTTGTCACTTGCAAGGCTGCTTGTAGATGAGGGATCAAATGATTTGGTTTGAACACTGTACAATAAGTTACCTGTAGCAATGTCATATAAATTTGATTCTAAAAAATAATCAGTAGATGTTGTGTAATATCCCGGTTGATAAACACGATCATATACTGTAGAATAATATCTGCCAAAGCGGTTGTAGTATACACCTACGGGCTCAATATGAGATGTGCCCTGCAAATAATTCTCTTCATCTTTTTTGTCAAGTAATGCTGTTGTTATCACAGCATCGTAACCACTTGTTTTTAAATTTGCAGCCAGCTGATCTTCTGATACTTTTTCAAAAGCTTTTGGCCCAAAATCTTTCATGGCTGATGTTGCATTGTAGCCCTGTTCAATTAACCGGTTAACCAGTTGTGTTTCTGCTTCCTGTCTAAGGGATCTTTCTTTTTGTTGAAAAATACCCAATACAAGGATTTTCTTAAAATCTTTTGCGGCAACTTTTTCATCTTTGTAAGATGAAATTACCTGAGTGCTGTTACAGGATATTATGGTAAATACTGCAAATGCACCAATAAACCATTTTGCTTTTCTCATTTTTTTACTTTTTTTTAATTATACTAAATCTACGTGCGTTTAATAGTTTGCATTGTTAAGGAATAGCATATTTGTATAGCTGAAGGAAAGAATTATATATTTGCTAACATATTTAGGAACTTTGTGGAAAATCTATTGGTATAATCAAAATCTGGTTTAATATATTCGCAAATAGCAGACTAACAAAATTTTTACAACCAATTCAGAAAAAGCTAAATAGAAAGGTGAAGACGAAACGTGATTCCTTTTTTCTTTTCCCCAAAAAGAAAAAAACAACAAAATACATTTGCCAGCAATGATCCCTAATGCTGCTGTTTTTTGCAGGGCTAATAAAAAAATCAATAATTAAATAAGTTACAGATAACAATAAGAATGGCAGAAAAAGAAAAGATAGAAGCGAAGTATGATGAAGAATCGATACGAAGCTTAGACTGGAAGGAACATATCCGACTTCGACCCGGAATGTATATTGGAAAATTAGGTGATGGCAGCAGTCCGGATGATGGAGTTTACGTTTTATTGAAAGAAGTTATTGACAATTGTATTGATGAACATGCCATGGGTTATGGCAGACATGTAGATGTTACCATTGCTGATAAAATACTTACCGTAAGAGATTATGGCAGGGGAATACCCCTTGGTAAAGTGGTAGATGTGGTGAGTAAAATAAATACTGGGGCCAAATACGATAGCAAGGCTTTTCAAAAAAGTGTAGGTCTCAATGGTGTGGGTTCAAAAGCCGTAAATGCATTAAGCGATTATTTTAAAGTAACTGCTTTTAGAGAAGGCAGAGAAAAAACGGCAGAATTTGAAAGAGGTGTTTTAACCAATGATCACAAAGAAACGGCAAGCAAGGAAGAAAACGGAACTTATGTAGAGTTTAAACCCGATGAAAGCATTTTTAAAAACTTTCACTTTGTACAGGAATATTTAGATAACCAGTTTTGGAACTACTGTTTTTTAAATGCCGGGCTTGTAATGAACCTCAATGGCAAACGTTATGTAAGTAAAAACGGTCTGCTCGATTTGTTGCAACGCAAAACAAATGCGGATGAAATCAGGTATCCTATAATACATTTAAAAGGAGAAGATATTGAGGTTGCCATAACGCATGAAAATGCTTACGGCGAAGAATATTACAGTTTTGTAAACGGACAGTTTACCACACAGGGCGGAACGCATTTAGCTGCATTTAGAGAAGGTTATGTGCGTACGATAAGAGAATATTTTAAGAAGGATTATGATGCATCAGATATTCGTGGCAGCATTTGCGCAGCAATTTCTGTAAGGGTACAGGAGCCAGTATTTGAAAGCCAGACCAAAACCAAACTGGGCTCGCAGGCGGTATCTGAAAACGGCCCAAGCATGAAGAATTTTATTTATGATTTTTTACACAAAGAACTTGATAATTTTTTACATAGAAACCCCACAGTTGCAGATGCTTTGCGCAAAAGGATTGAGCAAAACGAAAGGGAAAGAAAAGAACTGGCAGGGATAAAAAAACTGGCTAACGAACGTGCAAAAAAAGCAAATCTTCACAACAAAAAATTACGGGATTGTAAGTTTCATTATAATGATGAAGCAACGGGTAAAGACAAAGACACCGTTGTAGAAAAACAAAAAGAAAGTACCATTTTTATTACGGAAGGTGACAGTGCAAGCGGATCAATTACAAAATCGAGAAACGTAAATACCCAAGCTGTATTTAGTTTAAGAGGAAAACCGTTGAACTGCTTTGGTCTCACAAAAAAAATTGTGTACGAAAACGAAGAGTTTAACCTCTTGCAACATGCTTTAAATATTGAGGAAGGTTATGAAGGGCTTCGATATAATAACATTGTAGTTGCTACAGATGCTGATGTTGATGGAATGCATATTCGTTTGTTGCTGATGACATTTTTTCTTCAGTTTTTTCCTGACCTTGTAAAAAACGGACATGTTTATATTTTAGAAACACCGCTGTTTAGGGTAAGAGATAAAAAAGAAACGATTTATTGCTACGACGAAACTGAAAAACAATCGGCTGTAAAAAAACTTGGTTCAAAACCCGAGATTACAAGGTTTAAAGGATTGGGAGAAATCAGCCCTGATGAATTTGCACGTTTTATTGGTATTAATATGAAACTGCAACCATTAATCCCGGAACAGGGAGAACACATGCAGGAATTATTGGAATATTATATGGGAAAAAATACACCAAGCAGACAGGATTTTATAATTGATAATTTAAAATTTGAAATGGACGAAGCTGTGGAAGCTGAAACTTAAATCGTTCTAAACAAATAAAAATAAATTAGATACATAATAATTTTTATCATTTAAAAATATACAAACAGTACAATCTGTAATAAAGAAAATGTTTGAATTTCATAAAGACAGAAGAAGGTATTTTGAGATGCAGATTCTCAACACAAATAAATATGTATTGCCATTTATTGAAGAAAGGTTTGAAATAAAACCCGGAATGCGTGTATTGGAAATAGGATGTGGGGAAGGCGGTGTATTAAAAGCTTTTATTGATCGGAATGTCGTAGGTGTAGGAGTGGAACTTGATGAACCAAGGCTCATAAATGCCCGGGAATGGCTGAGTGAAGAAATAGCAGCAGGAAAAATATCTTTTATTTCTAAAAATATTTACGATACCACTGCAGCAGATTTGGGAGGTGCTTTTGATGTGATTATTTTAAAAGATGTAATAGAACACATACACGACCAGCCGAAGCTGATGGCTTATATGCAAACTTTTTTGGCTGAAAATGGAATTGTTTTTTTCGGCTTTCCGCCTTGGCAAATGCCGCTCGGTGGGCACCAGCAAATTTGCAAAGGCAAGTGGCTTTCTAAAGTTCCATATTACCATTTGTTGCCTATGCCAATATATAAATGGATTTTAAAAAAGAATAATGAAAACTGGGAGGAGATGGTGGAGATTAAAGAGACAGGTATTTCTATAGAAAAATTTGAAAAAATTGTAAAGCAAACTGGTTACAGTATTTTAAACAACACGCATTATTTATTAAACCCTATTTACGAATATAAATTTGGGTGGAAGCCAAGAAAGCAATTTGGACTTATAAAAGCCATTCCCTGGATCAGAAATTTTTTTACCAGTTGCGTTTATTATTCTATACAAAAAAATTAAAAATAATTTAATGGTACACATGGTATTTGGCGAGGCAGATGCAAAGGTTTTAAAAGAAGTAATTGAGCTTGATGAAACACTTGCAGGAGAAATAAAAACAATAAAGGATGATTATGCACTTGGCCCACTGGAAAATATGTATGTTGGTGAGGCTAAAGAGGAGCGCAAACTTTGGTGGCAGCATGTTGTAGAAGGAGGGGAGTATGAAGGCAAAAATATAAATGACATTGACGAAGATTATAAGACAATTACAGAACTTGTAGGTATGCTGCGCAGAAATGAGGCTGAAATTATATGGATATGGGCGGCACAAAATGCGCATGATGTAAGTGGATACTATTGGCTGTTGAATTACATGAAAGAATTTCAGGGAAGGATTTTTATTTTGTATTTAAATAATCTTCCTTTTATAAATGAAAAAGGAAATATTTTTTATCCTGAATGGCTTTACCAGATACCTGCAAAAGAATTTTTAAAAGCTAAAAAATTAGCCAGAGAAATTACACTCAGCGAATTTGAGGTTGATCCTGATGAATGGCAAAAAATAATGAACGAAAATAAAGGAGTGAGAATACTGGAAGGCGGTAAAAAATTAGCTCAATATAATTATGATTATTACGATGCCGATATTAAAAAGTTTGTAACGGCAGATTTTCAAAAGGCATCTAAAATATTACAGCAGGTTGGTAATAAAATTAAAATACCAGTAAGTGATGCTTATCTTTTGTGGAGACTAAAAACCCTTGCTACACAAGAGATTTTCGAAGTACAGGGAGAAATGAAAAATGCAAAAGATTTTGAATTACGGGCAGTGTAAAAGAAGAAGAAAATAAAAAAATGGCAAAAGCAAATAAAGAAGAATATAAACACAGCGACAGCGGTATTGGCGGACAATATAAAACCTGGTTTCTCGATTATGCCAGTTACGTAATTTTGGAAAGAGCCGTGCCTTCCATTGAAGATGGGTTAAAACCTGTGCAGCGTAGAATTTTACATGCCATGAAGGAAATGGATGACGGCCGTTTTAATAAAGTCGCAAATATTATTGGGCAGAGCATGCAATATCATCCGCATGGCGATGCAAGCATTGGCGATGCTTTGGTCAACATGGGGCAAAAAGATTTATTAATTGAAACGCAGGGAAATTGGGGTGATGTAAGAACCGGCGATGATGCAGCAGCACCACGATATATTGAAGCAAGGTTAAGCAAATTTGCCCTCGAAGTGGCTTTTAATGCTAAAACAACCAACAACCAACTTAGTTATGATGGCCGTAAAAATGAGCCGGTAACGCTGCCAATGAAATTTCCTTTATTGCTCGCACAGGGTGCAGAAGGTATTGCAGTTGGACTTGCCACTAAAATTCTACCTCATAATTTTTGTGAATTAATTGATGCCTCTATAAAATATTTAAGGGGCAAAAAATTTGAACTGTTACCCGATTTTTTAACCGGTGGTATAATGGATGCTACCAATTATAATGAAGGAAAACGGGGTGGTAAAATAAGGGTACGTGCATTAATTGAAGAGCAGGATAAAAAAACACTTATCATTAAAAATGTACCATTTGCTGTTACCACAACAAGTTTAATGGAGAGCATTGTAAAAGCCAATGACCAGGGTAAAATAAAAATAAAAAAGGTAACAGATTTAACTGCCGCTGATATTGAAATTGTTATTGAACTTGCTGCAGGTATATCTTCGGATATTACCATAGATGCACTGTATGCTTTTACAGATTGTGAAGTAAGCATTTCGCCAAATGCTTGTGTTATTGATAACAATAAGCCGGTTTTTTTAACGGTTACAGAATTGCTGAAATCTTCGGTTGATAATACAAAAGCGCTGTTGTTGAAAGAACTTGAAATAAAGTTTGCTGAGCTGCAGGAGAAATGGCATTATACCTCATTGGAAAAAATATTTTTTGAAGAAAAAATTTATAAAGAGTTAGAAAAGAAACATGAAACATGGGATAAAGTTTTAGATGCAATAGACAAAGCTTTCACGCCATTTAAAAAATTACTTAGAAGGGATATTACAAAAGAAGACATTATAAAACTTACAGAAAAGCCGGTAAGAAGAATTTACAAACTCGATATTGATGAACTGAATGAACAGATTAATAATATTGAAGTTGAAATAAAAAAGGTATTGGAAGATATTGCCAATCTTACAGATTATACCGTTGCTTATTATGAAAATTTATTAAAGAAATTCGGAAAAGGCAGAGAAAGAAAAACAGAAATTAAACCATTTGATACCATACAAGCGAAGTCTGTAGCCATTGCCAACATTAAATTGTATGCAAATTTTGCCGATGGTTTTATTGGTATTTCACTTAAAAAAGATGAATATATCGGTGAGGTTTCAGATCTCGATGATATTATTGCATTTACAAAAGCAGGAGTAATGAAAGTGGTAAGGGTTTCTGAAAAAACTTTTATTGGAAAAGATATAATTCATGCCGCAGTGTTTCAAAAAGCAGATGAAAGAACAACTTATAATATAATTTATGTTGATGGAAAAACAGGAACCAGTTTTGCCAAAAGATTTAATGTTACCGGTATTACCCGTGAAAAAGAATATGACCTTACAAAAGGTTCAGAAAAAAGCAGAGTTCAATATTTTAGTACAAATGCAAATGGCGAAGCAGAAGTAGTAAAAATTATTTTAAGCCCGAACTGTTCTGCCAAGAAAAAAGAATTTGATTTTTACTTTGAAGAACTCGAAATAAAGGGCAGAGGCTCCATGGGAAATACTGTGTCAAAATATCCGATTAAAACCATTCGGTTTAAAGAAGCAGGAAGATCTACGCTTGATGCAAAAAAATTGTGGTTTGATACAAAGTTCGGCAGGTTAAATAGCGAAGAAAAAGGAAATTATTTAGGCAAGTTTGAAGCAGAAGACAGGCTGGTAGTTTTTTACAATGACGGTAATTACGAAATTATTGATCAGGAACTTACCCAACGTTTTGAACCTGAAAAAATAATGTTATTGGAGAAATTTGATGTAGAAAAAATTATGACTGCAGTTTATCTCGACAACGATAAATTGCAATACAACGTAAAGCGTTTTAAAATTGAAACAACTACACTGCACAGTAAATTTTATTTTATCAAGGAAGGAAAAAATAATGCACTAACCGCTGTCTCATCCGCCGAAAATGCAATTTTAAATGTAAAAACTGGTAAAGGCCAGCAAATAAACAATGTAAAGTTTAAAATTGACAACCTTGTGGAAGTAATGGGATGGAAAGCAGTAGGGGCGAAGCTTATAGATTTTAATAAAAATATTGAAATGGAATGGATCGTTGCTAAAGATGATAACCCACAACAGGATTTATTTGGCTAAATAAAAAAGACGCAGCAACTGCGTCTTTTTTTATTTAGTACTTATATCATAATTTATACGACCCAACCCTTCCATTTGATCCTGCAAAATAGACGATGTTGGCGGTGGGTGATTTTCTGCAAACATGAAACCCTTCAGTACTGATTGATTTAAATTCCTTACAATTATTTAATGAAATATCAATACCGTTTAAGCCACAGGTAATCCAGGTATTTTGTTTTATAAACTCAATACAACTTCTATATCCAAACGGAGAAATAACAGGTGCAGACCACGTTTTCCCCGCATTATATGTTACAAAGCAATTTCTTTCTCTGTCATTTTTTGCATTAAAATTACCGCCAACTGCAACAAACATTTTTTTATTTTTATAAGCTATAGAATTGGCTCCTGTACTTTCTTTGCCTTGTAATATTGGAAGAAATATCTTTTTTTTATCTAAATAAAAATGAGAGGAAACTCCGCCGCTTATAAATACCGGTTTATTATTTGTGGGTAACCTCACATTTGTACCACTACTTGCAAAACATGCTTCACCACTGTCTGCTTTAGGTCTTTGTGCAAAGGGGATGTCAAGCCAGGTTTCCCCTGCATCTTTGGTTGTAGCCACAAAAAATTTTCCGTCAATTGGGTCTCCGATTACAACTCCATTATTTTTATTAAAATCCATTGCATCTAAAAACATACCTTTCTCAAAATTGCTGTAAACTGTCCTCCATGATTTTCCTGCATCACTCGTTTTTAAAATATAAGCCGGTTTATCAACGGCCATTATTATTGCAGTACTGTCATCAAAAGCTTCAATATCTCTAAAATCGCTTTTTTCAAATCCATTAACATTTATCCAATGCCAATTAATTCCTCCATCTAATGTAAATCCTACAGTCCCACTGCTGCCACTTACCCAAACAGTTTTATCAGAAACAACACTTAAACCTCTTAAAGAAATTTTAGTACCTGAAGTTAAAATTTTCACCATTTGAGCATGTAAACAGTAATTAAACAAAATACCCAATGACAGTGAAAATATCTTCTTCATAATTAAATTTGATAGGTATAAAAATTACTACAACAAGCATTTGCGCAGCAAAATTCAATATTGTTTGGTTACTTTTGAAATACCTGATTTAAAAATAATAAAACCAAATGGTTAATGAGTTATAATTATTTACCGCTAGACAGGCAGCACACAAATTTTCAGCAAATAAAAAATCTGCTGGTATACGATCAATTGGTTTCTATAACTTTTGATGCGCATGCACGAATATTAAAATGCAGAAAATATTTGGATGAAAAAATGAAAGATAAAGATGCTGTTTTTTACGGCATTAATACGGGTTTTGGTTTTTTACAAAATGTACAGATAGGCGGTGACCAACTTAGTGAATTACAAAGTAATTTATTAAAATCTCATGCATGTGGTTTGGGTGATGAAGTGCCGGAGAAAATTGTGAAACTGATGATCATGCTAAAAATAAAATCGCTGAGTTATGGTCATTCAGGTGTACAGATTGATACAGTAAAAAGATTGATGGATATGTATAATGCAAAAATGTATCCGGTCATTTACACACAGGGCTCATTGGGCGCATCGGGTGATCTTGCACCATTAAGCCATCTGAGTTTACCGCTAATAGGTTTGGGTGATGTAGATTTACTAGGTGTGAGAATGACATCAGCAGAAGCCTTACAAAAACTTAACTGGCGACCAATCAATTTACAAAGCAAAGAAGGATTGGCACTAATAAACGGTACACAGTTTATGAGTGCATACGGACTTTACAATCTTATACAAGCGGAACGTTTATTAAATTGGGCTAATGTAATTGCAGCCATTAGTTTTGATGCTTTTGATTGTATTACAGAACCCTTTAATGAGGCTATTCATGCTGTGCGCCCACATGTAGGACAGGGAATAGTAGCTGCAAAGCTGAGAGAATTATTGACTAATAGCGAAATTGCAGCGCAAATAAAAGAGCAAGTACAGGATCCTTATTCTTTTAGATGTATTCCTCAGGTGCATGGTGCATCGCACGATACAGTTGAGTATGTAAAAAGTATTTTTATTACAGAAATAAATGCTGTTACTGACAATCCAAATATTTTTCCTGATGAAGATTTGATTGTAAGCGGTGGAAATTTTCATGGTCAACCATTGGCACTTGCAGCAGATTTTTTAGCAATTGCTATGAGTGAAATTGCCTGCATCAGTGAGCGCAGAACTTACCAGCTTATTAGTGGACAAAGAGGTTTGTCGCCTTTTCTTATAAAAAATCCTGGTCTGCATTCAGGCATGATGATTATACAGTATACCGCTGCAGGAATTGTGAGTGAAAACAAACAATTATGTACACCGTCTTCTGTAGATTCCATACCATCGAGCAACAACCAGGAAGACCACGTAAGTATGGGTGCAAATGGCGCCGTAAAATGTAAAAGATTATTAGATAATGTGGAGAAGGTTTTAGCGATTGAATTATTAGCTGCAGTACAGGCATTAGCATTTCGCCGACCTTTAAAAACTTCGCCCGCACTGGAAAAAATAATTACTGAATTTAGAAAAGAAGTAAGTTTTAATGAAGCTGATAGAGTGATGAGAATTGATATAATGAAGTCAATTTCATTTATACAGGAATTCAAATTAAAGAATAATTCTTAAATTAATTTGTAAGAAATGTAATTTTTAAGCATATACATCATAACATAAAAGAATAAAATTTTAATCAAAAAATTTCCTTGTGTTAATAGAAATGAATTTTGAAAATAGGACTTCAATCAAAAACGAAATAATACGTTTATCTAATTTGCTTGATTTAAAATTTGCAACAGAACTGAACTTTAGAAATCATTGTTATTTAAGAATCGCTTACGACAATAGTGTAAATAACAAATGGGATAATGTAATAGCCAAACCATTTATTAAAAATGCAAATGAAGAGCAGCTAAACAACGCAGTATTTTTATTGAATAAATACACTTCAGACAAAGAGTTACTTTTAAAACATAACTTGGAAAGCTTAGCATTCAGAAAAAAATAAGCCAATAATTTTTATTGAATTTTGTAAGAATTGCTAAAGCTTTTTTCCTTTTTTGAGTAGAATTTTATTTTGAACAATTTTTGTAATTATCAATTATCGTTAAAACTAAAAAGGATTAAAAATATTATCATTTTATAATATCGAAATTATATGAGTTCTTTATACGATTACGCAAAATATAAAACGCCAACGGGCAGTACTTTAAACTGCAAAGGTTGGGTGCAGGAAGCTGCATTAAGAATGTTACTGAATAACCTAGATCCGCATGTAGCCGAACGTCCGGAAGAATTAATTGTTTATGGCGGAAGAGGAAAAGCAGCACGTAATATTGAATCGCTAGATCTTATTATTAAAGCATTAAAAGATTTGGAAGATGATGAAACGCTTTTAATACAAAGTGGCAAACCCGTTGCCATGTTGCAAACGCATAAAGATGCACCAAGGGTTTTACTTTCCAACTCGCAACTAGTACCTAACTGGGCAAACTGGAAACATTTTGACGAGCTGGAAAAAAAAGGTTTGATGATGTACGGGCAAATGACAGCCGGCAGCTGGATATATATTGGCAGCCAGGGAATAGTACAAGGCACTTATGAAACTTACCGAGCTGTTGCAGATAAACATTTTGCCGGATCTTTAAAAGGAACATTAAACGTAACTGCCGGACTTGGGGGCATGGGCGGTGCTCAACCATTAGCAATTACCATGAATGATGGCGTGGCATTAATTGCTGAGGTAGAACCATGGCGGATTGATAAAAGAATTGAAACAAAATACCTTGATAAAAAATTTGAAAATATTGATGAAGCGATTGATGCTGCTGTGGCTGCAAAACAAGCAGGACAAGCAATAAGCATTGGGATTGTTTGTAATGCCGTTGCATTGCTGCAGCGATTAATTGAACGAAATATTATTCCTGATACGTTAACAGATCAAACTTCTGCACACGACCCATTGATAGGATATATTCCGCATAATTATACCAACATCGAAGCTGATGCTTTGCGGGTTCAAAATCCTGATGAGTATGTAAACATTGCGTATGACAGCATGAAACTGCATGTAGAATTAATGCTGGAATTACAAACACGTGGTGCAATTACTTTTGACTACGGTAACAATTTGAGGGCACGAGCTTTTGAAAAAGGATTGATAAATGCTTTTGATTTTCCGGGCTTTGTACCTGCATACATTCGCCCGCTTTTTTGTGAAGGAAGAGGACCATTTCGTTGGGCAGCCTTGAGTGGTGACCCAGAAGATATTGCTGTAACCGATAAAGTAATGATGGAATTATTTCCGGAAAATGAAGGAATGATACGCTGGATGAAAATGGCCAAAGAGAAAATCGCTTTTCAGGGATTGCCCGCTAGAATTTGCTGGATTGGTCAGGGCGAAAGGGAAAAAGCCGGCCTTGCATTTAATGAATTGGTAAGAACAGGAAAAGTAAAAGCGCCGATTGTTATTGGAAGAGATCATTTAGATACGGGAAGCGTTGCGAGCCCTAACAGAGAAACGGAAGCAATGTTGGATGGCAGTGATGCAGTGGCAGATTGGCCTGTATTAAATGCATTAATTAATACTGCTGCCGGCGCAAGCTGGGTAAGTCTGCACCACGGAGGCGGCGTGGGTATGGGTTACAGCATACATGCGGGTATGGTAATTGTTGCTGATGGTACGGACGATGCTGAAAAACGAATTGCAAGGGTGCTGAGAAATGATCCGGGCATGGGCGTTATTCGACATGCAGATGCAGGTTATGATGTGGCAAAAGATTATGCAAGAAAATTTAAGTTGGATATAAAAGAGAGGTTGAAATAAATTTATTAATGTAATTATAGTTATGCCTTTGATTGATTTTCCTGCTAAACCTAAAACAAAAGTTGATGTAGCAATAAAATTCGATGTGCAACAAATTGTTGAGGAAGAAAGACAGGTGATAGTTCATTGTAAATATGACGCGGGTAATGACGCAGACGGTATAAGAATATGGAAATCTACTTTTTTGTATGCAAGAGATTCAAGTCATAAAAGTTCATTAATTCATACTTTAAAAATAAGTATTTATCCGAGCTGGACATTTATTGAGCCTAGAAAAACATTCTATTTTACCCTTATTTTTTCCGGTTTGCCAAGCTCCTGCAAATCTTTTGATTTGATTGAAAATATTCCGGAGCCAGGCGGCTTTTTTGTAGAAAATATTAGCAGAAATGATCTGGATGTTTACAATGTTGATATTTCATAAACTTAAAACGATCATGTGAAAAATGCTGTTTGTTGTTGCATTGCTTTTACAATTTCATCATTGCATAAATTGCCTAAACTCCCTACGTGCGTATGTTCCAGCATTCGGGAAAGATCATAAGAAAACGTGTTATTATCAATATCATCGCCAACCTGGCGGTAAGCATCTCTAAAAGGAACTCCTTTTTTTACCAGATCATTTACAGCTTCCACACTAAATAAATAAGTATACTTTTCATCCTTTAAAATATTTGTGTTGATGTTGATTTGCGGCAAGACAATCAGCAAAATATTTAAACAGTCTTTTAAAGAATTTATTTGAGGAAACAAAACTTCTTTCGTTAATTGAACATCTCTGTGGTACCCGGTTGGCATATTTGTAAGCATCAAGGCAAGCGTGTTGGGTGCACCCTGTATTATATTTGTTTTAGAACGAATCAATTCAAAAACATCAGGATTTTTTTTATGTGGCATGATGCTGCTTCCTGTTGTTACATCATCGGGAAAAGAAATAAAAGAATGATTTTGGTTAACATACAGGCAAACATCTGCAGCTAATTTATTCAAAGTTGAAGCAATACTACTCAATGCCATCGCTGTTATTTTTTCTGTTTTACCACGGGTAGTTTGCGCATAAACAGCGTTGTAATTAAGCGTATTAAAATTTAATAATTGAGTGGTTAATTTTCTATCGAGAGCAAAGGCAGAACCATAGCCTGCACCGCTTCCCAAAGGATTTTTATCGGCGATACTGTAAGCGGCATGAAGTAAAGTTATATCATCAACAAGGCTTTCGGCAAAGGCTGCAAACCATAATCCAAAAGACGAGGGCATGGCTATTTGAAAATGAGTATAGCCCGGCATTAATGCCTCTTTGTGTTCGTTACTTAAGGCAATGAGCAAATTAAATAAGGAGAAAACTAAATTTTTAATTGCTACGATTTCATCTTTTAAATAAAGTTTTATATCTGTTGCAACCTGATCATTTCTGCTACGACCGGTATGAATTTTTTTTCCGGCTTCCCCGATCATTTCGGTCAACATCATCTCAATTTGAGAATGTACATCTTCTACATCATCATCAATTTTAAACTCGTGGTTTAATATTTTCTGTAAAATATTGTCTAATGCATTTTCAACATTTGTAATTTCATCGCTGCTTAATATCCCGATACTATGCAGCATTTTTGCATGTGCCAAACTGCCAATTACATCATGTTTAGCCAATAAAACATCAAATATTTTATCGTTTCCAACTGTAAATTTTTCTACACTTTCCGCAAGCGAAGTTTGATCTTTATTCCAGAGTTTCATGATGAATAATTATAAAATATTTTCAAGTAATTTGATGTAAATTTTTATTCCCTCTTCAATTTCTTTTATATAAATAAACTCATCAGCTGTGTGGCTTCTTGCACTGTCACCTGGGCCCATTTTTAGGGCTGGGCAGCTTATCAAGGCTTTGTCAGATGTGGTTGGAGAACCATAGATTTTTCTTCCAAGTATAATTCCTGATTGTACCAGTGGATGCGAAATGTCGATTGATGATGATTTAATTCTTGTGCTGCGAGGAACTACTAAACAGGAAGTATTTTCTGAAATTGTTTTTAATATTTCTTGGTGTGAATACAATTCGTTTATCCGAATATCAACTGTAAAAGTACAGACTTCCGGCACCATATTGTGTTGCAAACCCGCATTTAAAATGGTCACGCTCATTTTTACCGGTCCAAGCAATTCCGATACTTTTTCAAACTTAAAATTTTGAAACCACTCAATATCTTTTAACGCTTTGTAAATGGCATTTTCACCTTCCTCTCTTGCTGCATGACCCGCTATTCCATTAACAGTGCAGTCAATAACCAATAACCCTTTCTCTGCCACAGCCATTTGCATTTGTGTGGGTTCACCAACAATGGCAACATCAATATTTGGCAATTGGGCATACAACAATTCTATTCCATCCGTACCGGAAATTTCTTCTTCACCCGTAGCTGCAAAAACTAAATTGTAAGCTAAATTTTCTTTTGAGTAAAAATGTAAAAAGGTTGCCAGTAGACTTACCAATGCTCCACCTGCATCGTTGCTACCTAACCCAAAAAGTTTTTCATTTTCAATTATTCCATCAAAATAATTTCTTGTGTAACCCATGTTGGCGGGGACTGTATCGTGGTGACTGTTTAAAAGTATAGTAGGGTTATCTCTATCAAAATACTGATTTTGTACCCAGATATTATTCTTTAATCTTTGTACGTATGTACAATTTTTTTCTAAATAATTTTTTAAAATAGTGGCAGTTTTATCTTCCTGTCTGCTTAAAGAAGGCGTTTGTATTAAACTTTGTAAAAGCTCAATGGCTTCTTTTGTAAGATTTGATATTGTAGTCATTTATAAACAAACTCATTTTCATTGTAGATACATTATACAGCTTCTGTATTATTTTTTAGCCAAAATACTATTTCTTCAAACTTTATTTCACCTGTAGATATTTGAATGGTGAAGTTGTAAGTGCTTTCTTGATCAGCATTTAATTTTAAATTAAATTCAAATAGCAGAGCAATAATGCATAATATTCCTGTTCTTTTATTTCCGTCAATAAAAGGGTGATTGATAATCATACTTTCACCCAAAGCCGCAGCCATCTCAATAGCAGTGAAATATAAATATTCCCCGCCAAATGTTTGAAAAGGTCTGGCTATAGCACTTTCTAAAAGGCCTAAATCTCGCACACCTTTTGAACCTCCGAAGTCATTTATGGAAGCTTCGTGTAACCGTAAAACATCACCTATTAAAATCATTGTGCAAGTTTTTGTAATGTAGTGCTGTATTGCTCTTTTATTTTATCATAATGTTGAAAAAGATTCAAAGATTTTGTTGAATCTGATGCTAGATTAATTTTTGCAAGATGTTCTAAAATCTCTTTTACTGCATTTTCATTTTCCAACTTCGTTATTTCATTAATGGCAATTAATTTCATTTCTGATATGCTCATAAAAATATTTTTTATAGTTCAAATTTACAATTAAAATCTGTTAACAGTTTGGAGAGCTTCTTTAGCAAAAAAACTTATTGAATATCCGTTCCAGCATTGCCTTTAACTATTTCACTTAATTCTAACGCATGGCCTAGACTAACCTTATAGACACCGGCTGCGATTGCCTGCAGGGCATTGTCAATTTTTGGAATCATTCCTTCATGTATGCTTCCTTCTAATTTTAAATCAGCAGCCGTTTCATTTGAGATAGTTTCTATTACTGAATTTTCATCCTTCACATTTTTTAAAATACCTTTTTTATTAAAACAATAAATCAAGTGAACTTTAAATTTTGTGGACAATGCTTTTGCTATTTCATTAGCAATACTATCCGCATTTGTGTTTAATAACTGTCCGTCGTTGTTGTGCGTAATTGGTGCAATTACGGGTGTTATATTATTTTGAAAAAGCAGCTGTAAAAAAGAAGTATTTATTCCGTTGTCTTTAATATCGCCCACAAAGCCGTAATCAATTTCTTTTACCGGGCGTTTACTGGCTGAAATTAAATTAGCATCTGCACCACACAATCCCAGAGCATTACATTCATTTGCCTGCAATTTTGCTACGATATTTTTATTTATAGCACCAGCATAAACCATTGTTACCACTTCAAGTGTGGCAGCATCTGTTATTCTTCTTCCTTCAATTAATTGTTGGTTTATATTAAGATTTGCAGCCAAATCAGTAGCTAGTTTTCCACCACCATGTATTAATATTTTTGGTTCTTTAATTTCGAAAAATTGCTGCAAAAAAACATCAAGCGATTCAGCATTGTCAATAATATTTCCACCAATTTTTATTACAAAGATTTTCTCCATAAATATTATTTTATTTCTGCTAATATTTCTGCTAATACTGCTTGCGCAGCCCAAATTCTGTTTCCAGCCTGCACAGTTACCAGACTGTTTCCACTGTCTAAAACTTCATCGCTTAATTCTACATTTCTTCGAACAGGTAAACAATGCATCAGTTTTGCATTGTTTGTTATTTCCAAAGATTTTGGTGTCAGCATCCATGAAGGATCGTTGTTATAAATTTTGCCGTAATCAATGTATGTACTCCAGTTTTTTACATATACAAAATCTGCATCTTTTAATGCTTCCTGCTGGTTATGTGTAATGGTAGCGCCATTTGTAAACTCTTCATTTAATTCGTATTCTTCGGGGTGTGCAATTACAAATTCTACTTCGTCCCAGGCATTAATCCATTGAGCAAAACTATTGGCAACACATTGCGGCAAGGGTTTAATATGTGGTGCCCATGTTAATACAACCTTAGGTTTTTTAAGATTTAAATAGTTAGAATTTGCTATCGATTCTTTTATAGTAATAACATCCGTTAAACTTTGTAATGGATGAAGGGTTGAAGTCTCCAAACTCACA
The DNA here is from genome assembly GCA_025352525.1 of Ferruginibacter sp. Lineage (GTDB taxonomy): Bacteria > Bacteroidota > Bacteroidia > Chitinophagales > Chitinophagaceae > Ferruginibacter. The sequence continues at coordinate 30,825 of JANXTG010000056.1, read as the reverse complement.
ATCGGTATGCCGGCATATTTCATAAATTGTTTTATAATATGCTCACTATAATCTTCTGCTTTATTTACAAGACCTGGGAAACTTCGAACGGCTAAAATATCAAAATAATTTCCAAGAATTGGCGCAGCATCTTTTACATGTTCAACAGATGTGCCGCTCATGATGGCTTCTTCTTCAAATTCTAATTTCCAACCATCCCTATCAACATTTAAAGTTACTACCTGCATCCCTAAATTTTCTGCGGCAATCTGCGTACTAATTCTTGTGCGCAGACTTGGGTTTAAAAACAACAATCCTATTCTCTTATTTGCGCCCAAACTTTTATGTAGCAAAGGATTTTGTTTGTACGCAAGGGCTTTATCAGCAAGAATATTAATATCATCAACATCTTTTACAGAAATAAAATTTTGCATAATTTTCTATTTTAAGAGCGCAGCAAATGAATTTAAAAATAAGTCTGCTTCTATTTTAGAAATATTTAAAGCCGGTAACAGCCTTATGGTATTTGGTTTTGCTTCTCCCGTAAAAATTTTTTCCTGTCTTAAAAGTGCCTGTTTTATATGTGCAAGTTCATCCGGCATTTCAATTCCAATCATCAAACCTCTACCACGTAATTCTTTTATTTGAGGAATTTTTTTAAGATTTTCAAGCAAATAATCGCCCATATTTTTAGCATTCATCAAGAGCTGCTCGGCTTCTATAACTTCTAAAACGGCTAAGGCTGCAGCACATGCCAGATGGTTACCGCCAAATGTTGTGCCCAACATAAAATGCTTTGGCTGAATATGAGGTGCAATCAAAATTCCGCCAATTGGAAAACCGTTACCCATGCCTTTTGCTATGCTATAAATATCTGCTTGCACACCTGCATAATCATGCGCAAAAAAATCGCCTGTTCGCCCGTAACCGCATTGTACACTATCTGCAATGTAAACTGCATTATACTTTGTACAAAGCGATCTTATCAATTGCAAAAAGGATTTACTGGCTTCTCTAATTCCACCCACTCCCTGTATTCCTTCAATTATTACAGAGGAAATTTCATTACCGTAATGTTCAAAATAATTAGCTAGGGCAACCTCATCATTAAAAGGAAGAAAACTTACATTATCCGTTTCGTTTACAGGTGCAACAATATTTTTATTGTCTGTTACGGCTACTGCCAAGGAAGTTCTACCGTGAAAGGCTTTGGAAAAAGATATAATCTTTTTTCTTCCGTTGTAAAATGATGCAAGTTTTAATGCATTTTCGTTTGCTTCTGCACCGCTGTTACAGAGAAATAACTGGTAATCTTCTTTACCCGAAATCTTCCCTAATTTATCTGCGAGTTCCTTTTGAATCGGTATTTCAATGGAGTTAGAATAAAAAGCAATTTTTTTTAATTGCTCCTGTAATCTTAAAACATAATGTGGATGTGTATGCCCAATAGAAATTACTGCATGTCCGCCATACATATCAAGATATTTATTGTCTTCGGTATCCCAAACATAACTTCCTTCAGCACGCTCTATAGCGATGTGATTTATGGGGTAAACATCAAATAATTTCATTTATTAAAATTTAGAGGCTTTTAAATGAAGTCCTGTTTCTTCTCGCAATCCAAACATCAAATTCATATTCTGCAAAGCCTGTCCTGATGCGCCTTTCAGTAAATTATCAATAACCGAGTGTATAACAATATGGGTGTTTACTTTTTCAATATGCAAAACACATTTATTGGTATTTACAACCTGTTTTAAATCGATCATTACATCGCTTACATGCACAAAGGGATGAGGTTTGTAAAAGGTTTTAAATAAATCATTTGCGTCATCTAAACTTAAGTCCGTTTCACAATAACTGGTTACGAAAATACCCCTTGCAAAATCTCCACGCCATGGAATAAAATTTATTAATACTTCACTTTGCTGTAGTTGAATTAAGGATTGTTTTATTTCATCATCATGTTGGTGAGACAGGGTTTTGTACGCCTGAATATTATTGCTCCGCCACGAAAAGTGCGAAGTAGCCTGAAGAGCCTGTCCTGCGCCTGTACTGCCTGTTATGCCGGTTGTATGAATTGTGGTTAATAATTTTTCTTTTGCTAAAGGCAGTAATCCCAACTGAATACAGGTAGCAAAACAACCGGGATTTGCAATATTTTTTGCAAGTATGATTTGCTCTTTATTTAATTCAGGCAGGCCATATACAAAATTTCTATCTTCAATGTTATTGCTGCCTTCCAATCTAAAATCGTGTGATAAATCAATTATTTTGGTAGATGATTTTAAATTATTTTCCTGTAAAAACTTTCTTGCTTCTGTAAAACCAACGCATAAAAAAATAACATCTACATCATTAGAAATTTCTTCAACAAATAACAAAACAGTATCTCCAAAGAGATCGTTGTGAATATCATATAAATGCTTGCCTGTATTGCTTTTGCTGTGCACAAAATTTATATTAACGTTGGGGTGATTTAACAGCAAACGAATAAGTTCACCAGCAGTGTAACCGGCACCGCCAACAATACCAACATTAATTTTACTACTCATTTTATTTATTGTGGGTAAGCTGATAAATGGTATTTTGATTTCCGAATATTTTTGCAAATCCTTTTACATCATCGCCTGACCAACTGTTGTTCATTTCCCCATAACTGCCAAATTTGTTGTTCATCAAATCATTTTCACTCTCAATCCCTGTAAGTAAATAACGATATGGCAAAAGCGTTACAAATACTTTTCCTGTTACATATTTTTGTGTATCGGTTAAAAAGCTTTCTATGTTTCGCATTGTCGGGTCAAGCAATTGTCCTTCATGCAGCCAGTTACCATACCAAGTACTCAACTGGTCTTTCCAGTAAAGCTGATTTTTTGTAAGGGTATGCTTTTCTAAAAGATGGTGTGCTTTAATAATAATAATGGATGCTGCTGCTTCAAAACCAACACGCCCTTTAATACCAATAATTGTATCGCCCACATGAATATCTCTGCCAATGCCATAAGGTTGCGCCAAAGCATGCAGCGCTTGAATGGCTGCAACTTTATTTTCAAATACCTCATCATTTATTCCAACCAATTCTCCTTGCTTAAAAGATAAAACAATTTGCATTTCTTCGGATGATGTAACGGGTGTTGGCCAAGCAGCATCAGGTAAGTAATCTTTACTTGTCAACGTTTCTTTTCCACCAACTGAAGTGCCCCACAAGCCTTTGTTAATGCTGTATGCCGCTTTTTCAAAATTCATCTTCACATTATTTTCTCTGAGAAATTTTATCTCATCTTCTCTACTTAATCTAAGATCTCTTATGGGTGTAACAATCTCAACATCGGGTATCATTGTCTGAAAAACCATATCAAATCTTATCTGGTCATTACCTGCGCCGGTACTGCCATGTGCAACCGCATCAGCATTTATTTGTTTTGCATAATCTGCAACAGTTATTGCTTGTACCATTCTCTCCGCGCTAACACTTAGCGGATACGTCGCATTTTTTAAAACGTTTCCAAAAATTAAAAATTTAATACAGCTTTCGTAATATTTTTCTGTCACGTCAATGCATGTATAAGAAGCCACGCCTAAATCTTCTGCATGCTTTTTTATGGCCGCAACTTCATCTTCGTTAAAACCACCCGTGTTCACGGTAATTGCATGAACTTCGTAATTTTTAATTTTTTTCAGATAAATAGCACAATACGTTGTATCCAATCCGCCACTAAATGCCAAAATAATTTTATTATTCATATTATTTAATTAAAAAATGAAAAGAATTTTATGAGATCTTTCTTTAAAAAAGGTCGTAATAATTTCCATTGTTTTATGCGCATAAACCGGTCATATAATTTTGAATGCTGCTTAAAATCTTCTTTTGTTTCCTCAGGTTCATAATGATCTTTAGGGTCATACAACATGGCTGTGCACATACAATTTTTTCTTTCTTTGCTCAACAAAATTTCATAGTTCACACAGCTTTTACAACCTGCCCAAAAAGCGTCATCCTGTGTAAGTTCACTGTAGGTTACCGGCTCATAACCCAAATCAGAATTTATTTTCATAACGGGCAGACCAGTTGTTAAACCAAATAATTTCGATTCGGGGTAAGTCGTTCTGCTCAATCTAAAAATTTTTTTCTTAATGGCTTTTGCGAGACCACTTTTTCTAAATTCTGGAGCAACAATTAAACCTGAATTAGCAACATATTGTCCGTGGCTCCAAGTTTCAATGTAACAGAAACCTGCCCAAATTCCATCTTTGTTGAAAGCAATAACAGCTTTACCCTCCAGCATTTTTTCAGCAATGTATGATGCTGTTCTTTTTGCAATTCCTGTTCCACGGGCTTTGGCAGAAGATTCCATTTCTGCTGCAATAATTACGGCAAAGTTTTGATGATCACTTGTTGCAATACATATCTCAAACTGATTTTGCATTATAAATATCTATAAATTTTTAAAAAATAAGGGCACTTCGTAAATGCCTCAATTCATGCGATCAATAAACAGACATGGTTTATAATTAATCGTTTAATTAAAGTATCAACGTCGCACAATAAATGGAGTAGAAGAAGTGGGTATAAAATAAAAAGGGATTTTGACAAAATTTATATGTTTTGCAAAATATTTTTTATAGGAGATATTTGTGATAATATATTCTATGATCTGAAATTGTAGGATTAAAAATTGGAAATTACTACAATATTTATAATTGTATTACTAAAGTTTTTTATTTTATAAAAAGATTAATAAAATGAAAATAAAAATGCCGGTTGTGAACCGGCATTATACTAAGCTTCTTTTGGAAAATCTGCACCTACAGTGGTTTCTTCCCATGCATCAAAATCTTTTTTTAATTCTTCCAACTTGGCTCTTGCACCACTTAATGCTGCCACCCCAAGTAATAAACGTAAAGGTGGATTTTCTGAATCAACCGCTTTTACAATTGCTTTTGCAGCACGTGCAGGGTCACCGGGTTGGTTACCGCTGTAGCCTCTTATATTAGATTTATTTTGACCTGCAGTAGTTGCGTAATCATCAATTTTAATCGGACTGTCTTCCGCTGAACGACCTGCCCAGTCAGTACGGAAACCACTTGGACAAACGATAGTAACTTTTATTCCAAGATGTGCAGTTTCTTTTGCTAATGCTTCTGATAAACCATCAACCGCATATTTGGTAGCATTGTAAAAACCTACACCGGGAAAAGAACGCAACCCACCAATTGATGCTACGTTTACAATATGACCACTTTTTTGTTTCCGCATTTGCGGCAAAACTTCCTGCGTCATTTTTGCAAGACCAAATACATTTATTTCAAACATTTTTCTAATTGCATCTTCTTCGCTTTCTTCTATTGCACCAAAGTATCCGATACCGGCATTATTTACCAAAACATCTATTTTGCCAAATTTGGCGATTGTATCAGCAACTGCAGCTTTAATTTCATCTTCCTTTGTGACATCTAATTTTAATGCAATCGCATTTTCTTTATTATCATCAACAATATCCTGTATGTCTTCTGGCTTTCTTGCAGTAACAGCAGCTTTGTTGCCGCTTTCCAAAACATATTTTGCCAATTCTCTACCAAAGCCGGTGGAGCACCCTGTTATTAACCAAACTTTACTCATGATTTTTTATCTAAAGTTAGTAACATTTGCAGAGTAATCTATTTATAAACTACTGTTAAAATGATTTTAACCATTTATAAAAGTATAGATTAAAAAAAAATATTAAAAAAAAAGAAATGCACTTTTTGCATCTCTTTTAAAAATAATTGGAATAAAATATTTTGCTATCCCCACACCAATGCACTTGCTCCTAAAATAGCAGCATCGCTTTCTTTTAATTCGCTAAAAATAAGCTGTACTTTATTTTGGAAGATGGGCAAAAGGTTTCTTTCCATACTATCCTTTACAGGCTTCATTAAAATATCTCCCGCTTTTGTAAGCCCGCCAAATAAAATTATTGCCTGCGGCGAGGAAAACATTACAAAATTTGCCAGCGCCATCCCTAAAATATCGCCTGTACTTTTAAATACTTTTTTGGCAAGAGAATCGTCTGCCAAAGCCGCATCAAAAACCATTTTACTGTTAAGTTCGTTTTGGGGAATTTCTCTCAATACACTTGGTTCGTCAGTACCGGTCATGTATTCTATGGCAGTTATGGTAACACCTGTTGCACTTGCATAACTTTCCAGCGAACCCATGGAACCGGTGTTGGGGTGTACTCTTCCTCCGGGTACAACTATAGTATGCCCCAGTTCTCCTGCAAATCCATCATGACCGAGAATTAATTCTCCATTAGCAAAAATACCACTACCAACACCTGTCCCTAAAGTAATCATTATAAAATCTTTCATACCTCTTGCTGCACCATACATCATTTCGCCAACAGCGGCAGCATTTGCATCGTTCGTTAATTTTGCTGTCAGATTAAATTTTTCTGTCATTAAATCTGCCAAAGGAATAATTCCTTTCCAATGCAAATTTGGAGCATAGTCAATTGTGCCGGTATAAAAATTTCCGTTGGGCGCTCCCATACCGATTCCCACAACATGTATACCTTTTAGCCTTTCTATTTCGGGTTGAAGCTTTTCGTAGAGCGCATCGATAAAATCACTTATAATGGGATAAGAATCTGTTTTTATTGAGCCTTCAAATACAATCTGGCCACGATGATTTACAATACCATATTTAGTATTTGTCCCACCAATATCAATTCCTATTGCATGATCGTTAGATATATCTAGCATTTTTATTAGCTTGTTGTAATTAATGAGCGGTTGTTTCGGTTGCTTCATATTTTATTCCTTGTTTGCTTAAAATTCCTTTTACTACAAAAGCGAAAAAGGCTAAATATCCATAACATGCAGCTGCAATCCAGTAAGAAGCGTGTATGCCATATCCATCAACTGTAGAGCCTGCCTGAAGATAATCTGCAAATTTACCCTGAATGGGAGGAATGATACCACCACCTAAAATCATCATTATCAAAAATGCTGAACCTTGTGTTGTATATTTTCCCAACCCTGCAACAGATAAACTGAAAATAGAGGGCCACATTATAGAGCAGCAAAGTCCGCCACTTAAAAATGCATAGATGGCTACAGTTCCGGTGGTTTGCGTACCGATGATCATGGCAGCAACACCTAACAATGAAAATATTAAAAGTGTTCTTGCAGGTTTATCATTACTAATAAAAAATGCTGCAATTTGAATAAATACGCAGATTACATAATAATAAAGAGGAACCATATTGTAACCAAAACCACTGTTTACCAACAATAAAACAATAAACGCAATAAGTGGTACTATAAATTGTAAAATAATTCTTTTTTGTTTTGACAACCCGAATGCAGAAACTGCTCCTGCCCATCTTCCTATCATTAAACTTCCCCAATACATGGCTACATAAGGTGTAGCTTCCGAGGAGGACAAACCACCAAAATCTGCATGTCTTAAAAGTTCAGATAAATTACTTCCAACGGTTACCTCAACACCAACATAAAAGAATATACCTAACATACCCAGCAACAATTGAGGATATTTCATTGCTCCCCAACCTATCGGATTTTTTTTAGCTGAAACATTAATATAAACCAACCCAATTACAATAATTGCAAATGCCCCAAGCAGCCATTTTAATCTGTAAGCTTCTAAAGAATGTTTATCTACATCGCTCAACAAAGTAGGGTCGCCTTTGTAACTGCTAAAAATAGGTACAAACATTACTGCAAGTAGGCCAGTAATAATTAGCAACATACTTAAAGCTTTATTTGCTTTTTCGGTTTTTTCTATAGTTACGCCTGCAGGTACTTTTTTGGAAAAATAAAATAAGGCAGCTGCAGCAATAAATAATCCCCCAACACATGAGTATAAAAGAATAACACTTCCTAAATCCAGCCCTGCAATTTTTGCATCGGTAATTGCTGCAGTAGTACCAAACAATGCAAGCCCAACAACCAAGGGACCAATAGTAGTACCAAATGAATTAATAGCACCACCTAGGGTTACTCGGCTTGTTCCTGTGCTTGGATCTCCGAGCGCAATGGCAAAAGGCTGTGCAGCGGTTTGTTGTAATGAAAAACCAAGTGCTACAACAAATAAACCTGCAAGCATACCAGGGAATGTACCGATTTTAACCGCAATGATCATTACCACAGCTCCCATTGCAGAAAAAAGTAAACCATAAACAATACCTTTTTTGTAGCCCCATTTTGCAACAGGATCATTCCCCTTCATAGCACCAACTGCAAACAATGTAAGTGCTCCAATAAAATATGCAAAGTAAAAAGCAGTATCTACTAACTGGCTTTGAAACTGATCCAAATTAAATTTGTGTTTACAGAATGGTATAAATACACTGTTACCTGCAGCAATAAAACCCCAAAAGAAAAATACGGTTACCAACGTACCCAATGCACCATAATTGGTAGGTATAAATTTTCCCTCGGAAGAAGAACTTAATTTGTCATCTATAGTTGAGATCATGTTAGATTCGTTTTGTGTCTCAAAATAGTGTAAATATTTATTAACGAAAAAATAATTTATCAGTTATAATCTTATTAAGATTTTTATAAGTCATTACCTTTCTTAATAATTTATAAAAATATTTTTTGCTGTTGGTTTTAAATTTATTCAGAATTTACTTCATAAATTCATCTTAAATATTTAACTGCAATATGGAAATTATTCATGTAAGTGCTGAGTGTTATCCAATGGCAAAAGTTGGAGGGCTTGCAGATGTTGTGGGTGCACTACCAAAATACCTTCAAACGCAGGGGCATATTGCAAAAGTGGTAATGCCCATGTATCGAACAAAATTTTTGTATGAAAATGAATGGGAGGTTGTACACAAGGGAAATTTTTCAATGGAAAAAATGAACTTTGATTTTACTATTATTAAAGAAAAAGAAAATAAACTTGGCTTTGATTTGTATTGTGTAGATATCAACGGCTTGCTGGACAGAGAAAAGGTTTATGGCTACGATGATGACACAGAAAGATTTGTTGCTTTTCAGATTTCGGTTTTGGAGTGGTTAAACAAATGGGAACATTTGCCGGATGTTGTACATGTGCACGATCACCATGCAGCGCTTATTCCATTTATGATACACGAATGTTTTGCGTATAGAAAATTAAAAAATATACCGACGGTACTTACCATACACAATGCTCAATACCAAGGCTGGATGGGTTGGGAAAAGGCTGCGTACTTACCTGCATGGAATACCTGGAAATGGGGAATGCTTGACTGGCGTAACCTTTTGAACCCACTTGCTTGTGGTATTAAAAGTGCTGATGCAGTAAATACTGTAAGCCCAGGTTATATGCTGGAGTTAATGGACGATGCAAATGGCCTGGAAAATTTGTTTCAAGCTGAAAGTTTTAAATGCACGGGTATTATAAATGGTATAGATTATAAAGTTTGGAATCCCCTAGCGGATACATTTATACTTGATAATTTTTCTGTAAAAGATTTTACAGAAGGTAAAGCGCTTAACAAGAAAAAACTTTGTGATGATTTTGAATTGGATAAAACCCTTCCGTTATTTATTTTTATCGGCAGGTTAGTTCAGGACAAAGCTGCTGATCTTTTGGCCGATGCCATCAACAATGCTTTGAATCAATATCAAGGAAAATTAAATTTTCTAATCTTGGGAAGTGGTGATCCAGAAATTGAAAACGAACTGATGGTTTTGCAAAATAAATTTGTTGGTTATTACAATTCTCAAATAACCTACAATGAAAAATTAAGTCATCTGATGTACGCCGGCGCAGATTTTTTACTGATGCCGAGCAGGGTAGAGCCCTGTGGTTTAAACCAGTTGTATGCTATGCGTTATGGTACTGTACCTGTAGTTAGAAGAACAGGCGGATTAAAAGATACGGTAAAAGATATTGACGAAGAAAACGGTTACGGTTTATGTTTTGATTATGCTTCATTAACAGATATTGATATTTCTATAAAACGGGCACTTGAACTTTTTCAAGACAAAAAAAAGATGAAAGCAATTAGAAAAAAGATGATGGAGATTGACAACAGCTGGATAGCAAGTGCACAACAATATATTAATCTTTACAATTCTGTTCAAAATAAATAAAACCATGACTAGCAAACAAGTAGTAGCAGTAATTTTAGGTGGTGGTGCAGGCTCCAGGCTATATCCACTAACAGCAACAAGAAGCAAGCCTGCCGTACCTATTGCAGGAAAATACAGATTGGTAGATATCCCAATTTCTAACTGCATAAACAGCAATATTAACCGCATGTTTGTGCTTACACAATACAATTCAGCATCGCTTAATAAGCACATTAAAAACACTTATCAGTTTAGTGGTTTTAGCAGCGGCTTTGTAGATATTCTGGCTGCGGAGCAAACTCCGGATAGCCTAGGTTGGTTTCAGGGAACTGCAGATGCAGTAAGGCAATCATTAAAACATATTGAAAAAAATGATTTTGAATATGTCCTTATTTTAAGCGGTGACCAGTTGTATCAAATGGACTTTGCAGAAATGATAGACAACCATCAAAATGCAGGTGCAGATATTACGATAGCAACTATTCCTGTAAATGAAAGAGAGGCCACAGAATTCGGTATATTAAAATCAAATGAAACGCACCATATAACCTCTTTTATAGAAAAACCTTCGGCAGAACTTTTACCTGCATGGCTTAGTGATACCGGTGCAGATATGCAGGTAATGCAGCGCAATTATCTTGCATCAATGGGTATTTATATATTCTCTAAAAAAGTGTTGTTTGATTTGCTTGAGACAGAAAAAAAAGATGCCACAGATTTTGGTAAAGAAATAATTCCTGATGCTATTAGCAAATACAATGTTATCAGTTACCAATATGGTGGGTACTGGACTGATATTGGAAATATACATTCATTTTTTGAAGCTAACCTTGCGCTTACGATGGATATTCCACCTTTTAATTTATTTGATAACCAGAGAATGATTTTTAGTCGTGCACGTATGTTGCCACCGGCTAAAATAAGTGGTACTACTATTACACAATCATTGATAGCAGAGGGTTGTATCATTCACGCAAAATCTATTACTAATTCTGTAATAGGTATTAGAAGCAGAATAGGAAGCGGAAGTGTGTTGGAAAGTTGTTACATAATGGGTAACGATTTTTATGAAACAATAGCAGAGATAGCTCACAATTTTGAACATGGGATACCAAAAGTTGGTATTGGAGATAATTGCGAATTAAAAAATGTAATTACAGATAAAGATTGCCGGATTGGCAACAACGTAAAAATAAACGGGGGCTCACATTTACCCGATTTAGATCACTCCTTATTTGTTGTAAAAGATGGAATAGTAGTAGTTAAAAAAGGAGCTACAATTATGGATGGATTCGAGTTATAATCTTTTATAAATTATAAAAAAAGCAGCTTTAAAAAGCTGCTTTTTTTATTGTGTATTGTTACTTTGCACTGAAATCTTATAACATCATATTCCAAATAAATCTATTTTTCTGTTGTAGATTTTCGTCAGTTTGCTCATCATAACTGTACCAGTCCTTCGTACGATCTTCGACTGTTTTTACAATAAAAGGCATTGTAAAATATTTTTTAGCAGGGGTAGGCTTAATATTATTTACATCAACATTGTTTACAGAAACTTTTGTAGCAATCCACGATGTAAATAATCTTGGGATTGTTAATCCCATTATCATTCCGGGTAATCCATTAATAGAACAAGGGCCACCTGATATCATAATTTCGTCGGTGTAGAAAGCAAAGACATAAACACTATCAAATATTTTAGTAAATGCCTTTTTGCAATTGAAGCCTGCTATGTTTCGATTCTCGTTGGTAAGTGTCCATTTTAAGTTGATGATACTGTCTTCGATATTTAAGGCAGAGCCGTAAATGTTTTTTTGGATGATCATTTTACCCGTGTTGTGATCAAAATACCAGGTATTGTTTTCATCATCTTTCCGCATGTAATCAGGTAACTTTTCTGTTTCAGGCCATTGATCAAACTTATAAATGCTTCTGTTGTCGGCAAATGTAAAAGTGTAGTAACCGGTTTTAAAAGTTGGGAGCTTTTCCTTCATCATTTCTTCCCACGAACCATTTCCCATATTCTTTTTTATGTTGGACTTCACTTCGTACTGTATTGTGGCTTTATCAATAAAAATCTGCGCAGTTGCATTTATTATTGAAAGGAAAACTATGCTAAAAATTAAGATCTTTTTCAAATTAGTGATTTTTTATTATTTAATTATTTTGCTTTAGCTGCTTGGTTTTTAAAGTTCCAGGTAAAGCCAACTAAAAAATATCTCTGTAGTCTATCGTTTCTCGTTTCTGTGAATGTTGTACCATAATAACTTCTGTCCACTCCAATATTTTGATTTAAAATATCATTGACTGAGGCATATACTGTAAACTCATCCTTTTTAAATGTCCGCTGCAATTTTGCATTCCACAAATTATTTGATATTGCCGAAACCTGTGCAGTTTTCTGACGAGCATAGAGTTCATATGAGCTTATAAGAGACCACACTTTTTTGTAATAAAATGTTCCATCAAGCCCCAAAGTGTATGTGCGAAAACTATTGGTGGAATTGATTTGTGAAGTTTTTTGAATGTTGTAATCTATTCTGTTACTAATACTCACATCATACTTTTTTTCCTTCATTTTTGAAATAGATAGGGAAGTACCTGAACTTACAATGTTGGATAAATTCTTTGCACTATTCAAAAAGTCATTTGTTCTTCTGTAGCTAAAACTCTGATTGAGATTTACCCTCGTATCAATTTTTTTAATTTTAAAACCACCACCGCCATATAAGTTACCAGAAAAATTTCCGTTTGTGTTTATGGGTCGGGAAGTAGTCTTTCCTGAGGTTTCAATCGTTCTTTCATAAGTTATTGCATTCCTCTCTAAATTAAAACCTACTGATTGGTACATATAAAAATCTTTTATAAAATTATATGCATTGTGGGATAAACTTAAGTTATTGCTGAAAGAGTTTCTCAGATTTGGATTTCCAATTGTTTGATTAAACTGATCGTTATTATTTCTCAGTGGTTGTAACTGATCAATGGTAGGCTGCCTTGTCGTACCACTATAAAATACCCTTAAACTGTGATTAGACTTATATGTGTAGTTTAAATTTGCAGATGGGAAGAAATTTGTAAAATTTCTTTTATAGGTTTTATTATAATCAAGATCTCTTAAATCAAAGTTTACAAAACTGATACCTGATCCAATATTTATTTTAATTTTTTTATTTGCGTAATTAATTTTTGCTGAAGTAATATTTTGAACAATATTCTGTTTAAAATTGTTTGACAGCGAATCAACCCTAGTGTCGTATTTGGCAGATGAGTTAGTATAGTTGTACGTTGTTTGGTTGTTATTTCCATTATTAACACCAAGTTGATAACTCAACTCCAGTGAGTAATCTTTACTTAAAGGTTCAGTATATACGATTCTTGTAGAAGCGGTTGTAGTGCTTCTAATGTTATCTTTCATCTGATCTATATTCTGTAAAAGATTATTGAAGAAATCTTGATTGTAGGATTTTAAGAAATTATTTGCCTTGCTGTCTATCAAACTCCAGTCAGCATTTATTGATAGCGTTCGCCTATTTTTCTTAAACTTATGTTTTAAAATAGCGTTACCGGAGAGAACATCTTTTTTAATATTATTATCTGTAAAACGAGACGAAGCATTCTTTAAAGTTCCTTTTTCACCTGTAGTTACAGCATCCTCACTGTCAACACTTTTTGTATTATAAAAGTTACCGTTAGCGGTAATTTTTAAGCTGTTACTGGAATCTAACTTAATATCATAGCTACTTCTCAGCTTAATGTTGTTTCGGTTTACGTTTGAAAACCCGGTAGCATTTCTTAAAAATAATGTATCTCTAAACTGTGTTTGAGAAAAAACTTGCTTTTTGTTATTATATCGTTGGCTATTGTATTTTGGAGAAAAATTTAAAGTTGCTTTGTTATTAAATTTATTGCTGTACTGTAAACCTGCATTTAAATTGGTTATAAAACCATTCTGGGTATTTACATACGGTTCACCATCGCTACCACCATTGCTATAATAAATATTTCCACTTTCTTCATCAAATGTCATGTTATCGCTGCCCCCACCAAACTTTTCTTCATCTTGCCAGTTAAGTCCATCCTGTCCGGTATTTCCATTCAATAAAAACCCCGTAATTTTTCTTTTACCTTTAAAAGAACTCAGTAAAATATTATCATTGTACCTGTCATCAATATCTTTTTTTAACCCACCGGCAAGGTCAATTTTTCCAAAATATCCTTTCTTTTTATCTTCTTTTAATTTTAGGTTGATGGTCTTTTGCGTCTTACCATCATCTATGCCGGTAAATTCGCTTTGCTCACTTTTCTTATCGAAAACCTGTACTTCTTTAACTGCATCGGCCCGTAAATTCTTTACGGCCATTCCCGGATCATCCCCAAAAAATTCTTCGCCATCAACTAAAACTTTTTCAACTGTTTGCCCCATTGCTTTTATCTGTCCATTTTTATCAACCTGTATACCGGGCATTTTTTTAAGCAATTCTTCTACATTGGCATTGGCGCTTACTTTAAAACTATCTGCTGTATAAATGGTAGTGTCGCCTTTTAAACGAATAGGGTTTCCACTTTTTACAATTACAGCTTCCATCAATTTACTTTTTGGTGTCATTGCTACAAGCGCTAAAATTTCATTACCACTTTTCACTTCAATATCATCAACAAAATCTCCAAAGTTGGGATGGGTTACCGATAAAATATATTTACCCGGCTGTACATTTTTTAGTGTATATGAGCCATCATCTCTAACTCTTGTAAATGTCGTTATGATAGAATCTTTTGGTGAAAGCAGCATTACTACTGCATTTTTTAAACTTGCTTTTGTTGCAGTATCTTTTGCTGTACCAGAAACTTCGATTTTTTGTGCAGATGCAAAAAGGAAAAACAGACTTAGGAAAGCAAGCAAAATAAGTTTTTGGGTCATTTTGTTAGTTTTGGTTATTGCAAAAAATGCTATTACAAAAATGTTGCATATTAAATTAAAGGCAAACTAACTTTTCTTAAATTTATGTTAACCCTATTAAGTACAAACGGTTTAACTTGTTGATTAAATGGCATACGAAGACGAAAATTTTATTGACAGCACAAAAATGGTTTGGAATTATTCTTTGTTTTCCAAAAAAGATATAAAACTTTTTGCCGAAGGACAGCATTTTTTTGCACATCAAAAATTTGGAAGCCATAAAATTAATGTACTCAATTGTGAAGGATTTTATTTTGCAGTGTGGGCACCAAATGCAACGGAGGTGTGCGTTATCGGCGAATTTAATGGCTGGAAAAAAAATCTTCATCCATTATTTGTCCGGCTTGACAAATCCGGCATTTGGGAGGGATTTATACCTTACCTCACAGAAAACATTTTATACAAATACCTCATAACAGGCTTTGAAGGAAAGGAAACCTACAAAGCAGATCCGTATGCAGTTTACGCAGAATTAAGACCAGGCACAGCATCTAAAACCAGACAATTAAATTATCATTGGAGCGATGATGACTGGATGCAGAACAGAAAAAAAAACAATGCATTAAATGCGCCGTGGAGTGTTTATGAGCTTCATCTTGGCAGTTGGATGCGGCCAAAAAAAGATGAACCAAATCTTTTTAATTCTTACACTGAAACTACCGAAAGGCTTGTGCCTTATGTAAAGCAAATGGGCTTTACACATGTTGAGTTTATGCCGGTAACAGAATATCCTTACGATGGCAGTTGGGGCTACCAATGTACAGGCTTTTTTGCTGCTACTTCCCGCTATGGAACACCGCAGGATTTTATGCACCTTATAAACGAACTGCATAAAAATAATATTGGCGTAATACTCGATTGGGTACCATCACATTTTCCAAGTGATGCACATGGCCTATACATGTTTGATGGTACGCACACCTACGAATATGAAGACATGAAAAAAGGTTTTCACAAAGACTGGAACAGTTATATTTTTAATTATAAGAGGGGGGAAGTGCGTTCTTTTTTATTAAGCAGCGCACATTTTTGGTTACAAAATTTTCATGTCGATGGCATAAGAGTTGATGCTGTAAATTCTATTATCAGACTTGATTTTTCAAGAGGGGAAGGTGAGTGGGAGCCAAATGAGAAAGGAGGTAATGACAATGAAGAAGCCATTATTTTTTTGCAGGATTTTAATAATATGGTTTACCGGGAATATCCGGATGTACAGACGATAGCTGAAGAAGCCAGTGATTGGTCAGGCATTACATTATCTACTTCAAAAAACGGGTTAGGATTTGGTATGAAATGGATGATGGGATGGATGCACGATTCGTTTAAATATTTTAAAAAAAGCGGTAACAAAAGAACTGCTGCTCAAAACGATTTCACTTTTAGCATGATGTATTTTTATGACGAAAAATTTATGCTGCCGCTTAGTCATGATGAAGTTGTACATGGCAAAAGCCCCATGATATATAAAATGCCCGGCAACGAATTTCAACAATTTGCAAACCTCCGATTATTCTATACTTATATGTATACACATCCCGGTGCAAAACTGTTATTTATGGGTAATGAATTTGCGCAAACAAACGAATGGAATTATGACAGCGAACTGCAATGGGAATTATTACAGCACAAACCACATAATGGTATGCAGGAGTGTGTTAAAAATTTAAATAGTTTATACAAAAATATTCCGGCATTGCACGAACTGCAATTTGATAAAAATGGATTTAACTGGGAAGATATTTCCAAACCGAAAGATGGTATAATTGTTTTCAGAAGAAAAGCAAAAGACCATAAAAATGATGTTATTATTATTTTAAATGTAATTGACTACGCACATGAAGCTAAAACGATAATAATAAAAGGTAAAAATCAATGGGCAGAAATACATAACACAGACGATGAGTCATATTGGGGAAGTGGAAATTATACCAACAAAAAAATATTTTGTGAAAGTGTTGATAAAAAGAAAAAGCTGTACAAAATAAATATACGCATTAATGCGTTTAGTGCAGTAGTGCTCCAATAGCGGTATTAAAATTGCACTGCCCCGACTATGAAAATTATACTATCAATCGTTTATTTTTTTGCTGTACATCAAACTTATGCTAACAGTTTTGTAGACAGTTCTTCCTTTTACTACACCAAAGGCATTGCTGAAAAAAATGAAAAGCGTTTCTTAACTGCCTCTGCTAATTTTGAAAAGGCAATTGCGTTTAATAAAAATTATGCAGAAGCTTATATTGAAAATGGTTTGGCAAACAAAGAAATGCGAAAAACTGATCAGGTAAAAACTAACTTTTTAAAAGCTTATGAGCTACAACCAAATAACATTCAGATTATAAAAGAACTTACAAACCTATTTTATGATTACCGGCAATGGGATAAAGCAGCTGAATTTGCTAACAAATGTGTTGGCTGCGATAATGCAGAGCGAATTATAGGATTGTGCAATTATGAGAATGAAAATTATATAGCTGCCGAAAAATTTCTTTTAAAGGCGGTTGTAAAAAACCCGAGCGATGCTATTGTTAATTATACTTTGGGTAGAACATATATGGATATGGAAATGTATAAAAAGGCTGTTCCATACTTTGAAAAAGCTGCAGCATTAAATCCTGAAAAAAATGCATGGGCGTACGAACTGGGCTTACTTTATTACAATAACAATAATTATAGAAGTGCAGTAACTGCCTTTGAAACCGCTGCAAAAAACGGATACGTAACCAGCAACGATTTTAATGAAAACTATGGTTACTCTTTACTTTACAGCGGTCAATATGCAAAGGGCGAAGAAAAGCTGGTAAGTATTTATCAGAAAAAAGGCAATAAAGAAATGTTGAGAGATTTGGCTCAAATTCTTTACGAGCAAAAACAATATGATCGCTCGCTGGATTATTGTCAAAAATTATTGGAAGCCGACTCTAAAGATGCCAAAGCACTTTACCAGGCAGGTTTAACTTTTCAAAAAATGGGACAAAAAGATAAAGGTCAGGGAATGTGTGATAAGGCTATTGAAATGGATCCATCACTAGCATCAAAAAGATCAAAATCGATGGATTTAAGTGGAGCATTATAAAAAATCCTAAGCGGAATATAAATTTTTAAAAATAAATTTTAATGTCAAATCCCTCATCACGGGGATTTTTTTAATTCATCATTAATACGTTTACACTTCTTTGTAAAATATTAAAAGCAATTTCTGCCATAAGATTTTCTTTATCTAAAGTTGGGTTTACCTCCGTAATTTCAAAACAGCATATTTTTCTGTTTTGCATAAATTTGCTTATTAAATCTTCTGCTTCCCTTTCTCTTAAACCGTTGCTTACAGGCGTTCCTGTGCCACGGGATATGGCAGCATCTAAGCTATCTACGTCAAAACTTACATAAATATCTGTGCAGTCACTTAAGTGGCGTAGTACTTTTCTGCTTACGCTCTCTGCACCGTTTCTGCGGACTTCTGCAGTCGTAATAACTTTCATACCATGCTTTTCAATCAAATGTTTTTCTTCTTTTTCATAATCCCTCAAGGCAATAAAAACAATATCCTCTGGCAAAACTTTTTGAGGAATTTTTCCAATGTTTTTTAACTGGTTCCACATATTAGCTGTCTTTTCATCAAGCTCATGAACACTGCATTCCAAATTATCATCAGCAATGGCTGTAGATAACGGCATACCGTGCATGTTACCTGTGGGAGTTGTGTAAGGCGTATGCAAATCTGCATGAGCATCTATCCATATTACACCAAGTTTACTTTTAGGCTTTGCCATTTTTATACCTGCAATTGTACCACCCGCATTACTATGATCGCCGCTTAATATAACCGGAAAGAAATTTCCTTTTATACTTTCGTTTACGGCTTTGCTTATTCGTTCATACATAGTTAACACACCATGAATGCGTTTTGCGTAAGGAGATTTTATGGGTTCAAAAAGTAAATTATTTTCTACTTCAATTTTTTCGGAAGGGAAGTGTACAAAAAAATTGCTCATAAAATCGAGCGCAGCAATTTTTACAGCATCAATGCCCAGAGAAGCACCCCTTGTGCCGGCGCCAATTTCAGATGGTACTTCTATGATCTTAATATTTTTCATAACCCTAATTTGAAATACTTTTTTTAATTATACTATTTGCAAAACTTTAGCCGTGAGAAATCAATTAAAAGATAAAATCATTTAACGCTTCACTTCCTTAATAACTTTAAACCTTGTAAACATATCTTCACTGTACCATTTTTGTTGTCTGGTTTTTTGAATAACCTCTGCATGTTCTTTCATTCCGTAGGCGAAGTTTTTCATGGCAGCCTTACTTTCCCAAATACTAAAAGTTGCCTGCTTTATCCATGGAATTTCTCCCACACCATAAGAAGTAATAAACCCTTGAGCTTTTACCATTTTAGCAGCTACAGGGGCAACGTTTTGCCAAAAGTATTTTAATTTATTTAATTTAATGGTGGCTCTTGTAATTACAGCAATTTTTCCTTCATAATCTGATTTTGGGGGAAGGTTTCCAAAAGGCTTTTTTCCATCCCACAACCCATGCCCTTCTATAGGTTCTAATAAATATATCGTGGAAGTGCATTTGAAATAACTGAGCCATTTTGCTATAAAACTTCCATAAATATTTTCTATCGTTATATCATTTAATTCATTTTTATGAGCTGCCATTATCGCCCATTGACGCAGATCAGGCGTTTTATCAAAAGTTCCATTTTTGCCGGTTCCCATCAATTTGTAAAAAGAAATATTTTTGCGAGAGCTAAGTGGTAGACGCATAATCGCCATTGCAAAAAATGCAAAAGGTATAAAACGGGTAGGATATTTAATTATTGAAAGAGATACATGCATTAGCAGGCAAGTTAAAGCAAAGGCTTTAAAAAGAAAATCGGTAAAAAAATTAACCTTACCTAAATAAGAAAATCCCACCGAAGTAGGATTTTAATAAAAAATATTTATACCATTCTAAAACTGCTCAAGTTTGCTAAAGAAAAAATCTCCTTCAATTGCTGCATTTTCATCACTGTCACTCCCGTGCACAGCGTTTTCTCCTATAGATGTTGCATATTTTTTACGGATTGTTCCCTCTTCTGCCTGTGCAGGATTGGTAGCCCCAATTAATTTGCGAAAATCTTCCACTGCATTTTCTTTTTCTAGTATTACTGCAGTTATTGCACCACGGCTCATAAATGTTACAAGTTCACCGAAAAAAGGCCGCTCTTTGTGTACAGCATAAAATTCACCGGCTTTTGTTTCGCTCAAATGAGTCATTTTCATTGCAACAATGCGAAATCCTGCAGCGTTAATCATCTCTAAAATTCCACCTGTATTACCATTTTGAGTAGCATCAGGCTTTATCATTGTAAAAGTTCTGTTAGTCATTGTTTAATTTTAGCGCAAAAGTAAATAAAAGAAAACTTAAGAATAAATAATTGTTCAAGTATAAATTAAAGCATTTTCTAAAAAATTGCTTCCTATATTTTGATTTATAATCCCGCCTAAAATTTACGATTGAATACCATCATCAATAACAATAATTTATAAAACAATTTATACATATAAACAGTAACAATGTTTTTACTTACTTTTGCGCCGCCTTTATGCAAGAAATTCAAAATTTATTCAAACATCTATCTACTCCTAAAAAAGTGGTTATAACCATGCATCAAAAACCTGATGGCGATGCAATGGGATCAACGCTTGGCCTTTACCATTTTCTGTCACAATTTGGGCATGAGGTAAAAGTTATATCCCCAACCAATTGGGCTTCGTTTATTGGGTGGATGCCAGGTGTGAATACAGTTTTGGATTATGAACGCCAGACAGAAGCAGCAAATGAACTGATAAAAAATGCAGATTGGATTTTCTGTCTGGATTTTAATACACTCAGCCGTACCAAAAAAATGGAAGATGTATTGAATGAAGCAGGAGGAGAAAGAATTTTAATTGATCATCATCAGGAACCGCAAAAGGAAAAATTTGCATACGGCATTAGTGATACATCAAAAAGCAGTACCTGCGAAATGGTGTATGATTTTATTGTAAATTCCGGACATGCTCAAAAAATAACAAACGAAGTAGCTCAATGTCTTTATGCAGGTGTTATGACGGATACCGGTTCCTTTAGATTTCCTTCGACCACAGCAAGTGTTCACAGAATGGTTGCGCATCTTAAAGAACTGGGTTTAATTCATTCTCCTATTCACGAAGCCTTGTTTGACAATGGGAGTGAAGCACGTTTGCGTTTTATAGGTAATGTGTTGCTTAACAGAATGGAAGTTTTTTACGAATACAATACCGCCTTAATTTCGATCCCACAACAGGATTTAATAAAATTTGATATAAAAACCGGAGATACCGAAGGACTGGTGAATTACCCATTAAGCATTGAAGGAATTAAATTTGCTGCTATAATTATTGATAGGGGAGAAGAAAGAAAATGTTCTTTTAGAAGCAAAGGTCAGTTTGATGTAAATACATTTGCACGGACTTATTTTAATGGCGGTGGACATTACAATGCAGCAGGCGGAGCTACTTACGACAGTCTAGAAAAAGCAGTTGACGATTTTAAGACTGCCATGATGGAACATAAAAAAGAATTAAGTACTTATACATTTTAAAATAAACACAACACAAAATGAGAAAAAACGCATATTTATTATTGATGGCAGCTGTTCTTTTTGCAGCTTGTAACTCCCCTTACAAAAAAGGGGAAGAAGGAATGGAATACAAAATTATTGCTGACGGAAAAGGAGAAACATTAAAGCCTGGTCAGTTTATAGAATTTAATTTTACCTCTGTTTACAATAACGGTAAAAAAGATTCTATTTTAACTAACACAAGAGATATGGGTGGTGCACAAATTATTACTTTAGATTCCACAAATTTACCTCCGGCATATTTTAAATTGTTTAAGCAGCTCAAAAAAGGAGATAGCCTTTCAACAAAAATGTTGACAGATACTGTGTTTAAAAAACAACCTGAAAGCATGCCGCCTTTCATGAAAAAAGGAAATTATTTGTATACCAATATCAGAATAATAAATGTGTACAAAACACAGGAAGAAGCTGACAAAGCAAGACAGGCAAATATGGCAGTACAGGAAGTTGCAGGTAAACAAAAAGCAGCTGCACAGCTTATAAAAGATGATAAAATATTAAAAGAATATTTATCAAAAAACAACATCAAAGCAACTAAAACAGAGAAAGGTGCTTATGTTGAAATACTTCAGGCAGGTACAGGATCAATGTTAGATACATCTTCAATTACTAAAATTAAATACACAGGTAAAACAATTGAAGGTAAAATGTTTGATTCTAATACTGATCCATCTAAGGGTCATTTGGAGCCACTTTCTGTAAACCTTACCAATGATATGTCTTTAGGTGGTGGTGTTATACCCGGCATGAGCGAGGGTTTAAAAATGATGAACAAAGGCACAAAAGCCAAGATTTATATTCCATCAAGTTTAGCATACGGTGCTGCCGGTGCAGGTGCTGACATTAAGCCAAACGAAAATTTAATTTTTGAAGTAGAAATTTTGGAAGTACTTACCAAAGCACAGGCTGCGGCTGATGTAGCTGCACAACAAAAGAAATTTCAGGAAATGCAGAAAAAATATACAGACAGTTTAACAAAAGCTAATCCTGAGGCTGCAAAAAAAATGCAACAGCAGCAGATGCAACAACAAATGCAACAGCAAGGTCAAAATCCTAGATAACACAAAATACTTTTACAAAAAAGCAGCTCTTAAAATGTGCTGCTTTTTTTATGCCTGTTTATACCGTTGAAATAAGGTGATAGCTTCTACTGCTTCTTTAACATCGTGCACACGCAAAATAGATGCTCCATTATTTAATGCTAAAGTGTTTAAAACTGTGGTTCCGTTTAATGCCTCTGCTGCATTAATGTTTAATGTTTTGTAAACGGTACTTTTTCTTGAAAGTCCAGCAAGAATTGGGCAATCCAACATATTAAACACAGAAAGATTTTTTAGCAGATAAAAATTTTGTTCAGCATTTTTTGCAAATCCAAAACCCGGATCGATGATTACATCTTTAATACCTTCAGCTTTGCATTGATGTATTTTTTTAATAAAATAATCCAACATTTCTTTTAATATATCTTCATATATGGCTTGTTGTTGCATGTTTTGTGGGTTTCCCTTCATGTGCATACATATATAAGGTACTCGTAACTTTGCAACAACGGATATCATTTTTTTATCTAATTCTCCTGCACTTATATCATTAACCATACTTGCACCCGCAGCTACAGCTGCAATGGCAACTTCGCTCTGGTAAGTATCTACAGAAATGATCGCCCCCGGAAAATTATTGTGAATATTTTCTATTGCAGGGATTACTCTGTTTAATTCAGTTTGTACATCAATTGGTTCGCTACCGGGTTTTGTACTTTGTCCGCCAACATCTAAAATTCCGGCCCCTTCACTTAACATTTTACCTGCCAGTTTTAAAATACCATCCAGCCCATTAGCCAAATCTCCTTTGTAAAAAGAATCAGGAGTTGCATTTATAATCCCCATTGCAATGGGTATTTCTGTCGATAATAATTTTCCTTTACAGTTAAAAGTAAACATTGCAGTAGTAATTGTATTTTTGAAGCTGTATACAAATATGCAGAATAAAAACGGGCCAATGACGACAGATGAACAATATGATAAAATAATTGATGCATGCAGAAATACTTTTCTAAAAAAAACGGCTGATTACGGTACCTCCTGGAGGGTTTACAGAATAATATCTGTGGCTGATCAGATCTATATCAAAGCGAAGCGCATAAGAAATATACAGGAAGGAATTACACAAAAAATTGATGATGATATTAAAAGTGAATTTGCAGGAATTTTAAATTATGCCATCATTGGTTTGATACAACTGGATATAAATAATGATGAACCCGAAGAACTGGATGCAGCAATTGTAAAGGAATTATATGATAAAAAAGCAGCGATGGCCAAGGCATTGATGCAGAATAAAAACCACGACTACGGCGAAGCCTGGCGGGAAATGAGCCAGGAAAGTTTTGTAGATCTTTCCTTGTCAAAAATATTACGTATCAAACAAATTATAAGTAACAAAGGTGTCACATTGGTAAGTGAAGGAGTAGATGCGAATCTGTTTGATATTTTGAACTATGCAGTTTTTGGATTGATATTAATTGGTGAAGGCAAACATTAAAATAAATTTTGCATGAAAGTTTTTGTTACAGTTGCGAGAATTTTTACCGGACTGTTATTTATTTTTTCAGGGTTGGTTAAAGCCATAGATCCAAAAGGACTTGCGTTTAAAATGCAGGAATTTTTTGAAGCATGGAGTGGGAGCGGATTTATGCCCGGGCTTATGAAAACTTTTGATCAGTATGCGTTGGCGTTTTCAATAATTATGATAACGCTGGAAGTTATTGTAGGTGTTGCGTTGCTCATTGGCTGGAAGAAAAAAATGGCCACCTCAGTTTTATTGTTACTGATGATTTTCTTTACTTTTTTAACCTCCTACGTTTTATTTACCGGAAAAATTCGTGCCTGTGGCTGCTTTGGTGATTGTATTCCATTAACCCCTATACAAACATTTACAAAAGATATTGTACTACTTGTGTTGGCTTTCTTTCTTTTGTTTAGCACAAAATACATTTCTCCAATTGCCAAACCATTCTTTTCGTTTTTATATATTTTATCAGCCACCATTTTAATTTTATTGCTGCAATGGTATGTGCTTCGCAATTTGCCTTTGGCAGATTGCCTGCCGTATAAAAAAGGAAATAATTTAGTTGAATTGCGTAAGATGCCCGCCAATGCTGTACCTGATAAATATGACTTTGTTTTTATTTATAAAAAAGGCGGGGTGCTAAAAGAATTTAAAGCAGATGCAACACCTGACAGTACATGGGAATTTGCTGAGAGAAAACAAACACTTTCTCAAAAAGGAAATAATAATATTCCAGTAATAAGTGATTTTTCGCTTACCACAGAAAGCGGTAATGACAGTACAGATGCGATATTAAATACAGCAGGAGAATATTATTTACTGTATATAAAAGATTTAGAAACATATCCAAAAAATTGGGAAGGCGATTTAAGTTTAGTCAAAACATTTATCAATCAAAAAAAGACAATTTTTATTGTAACCTCACAGCTGGAAAAAGTAAAGAAAAGGTTTAATGATTTCTGGATTGCAAACAATATAAATTCATCATCAATAAAATTCCTTGGTTGCGATGCAACTGTGATGAAAACTGTTGCCCGGGTAAACCCAACATTGTATTTAATGAACGGTCCGGTAGTAAAAAACAAATGGAGCTGGACAGCTTTTAAAAATATTAATTAAAATATTTATTGTTTTGAATTCGATTTTAAAAAAAATATTTTACGCATTACTTGTATTGCCTGGTGTGTTGGCATTGGTTTTTGTAATGTTCCAAGGCTTTGGAGACCCTGCCAGGCTTATAGTTGGGCAAACGGGCGATAAAAAAACACTCGATAATATCCGCAAAGATTTATACCTCGATCAGCCAAAATGGAAACAGTTTTTATTGTATGTAAATGATGTTTCTCCAATTTCAATTCATTCTTCTGAAGACATAAAAAAGAAAAATTTAAAAGGATTTTTTGTTGGTGGCGAAAAAAAAATTGGGCTTAAAATTCCTTATTTACGTAAAAGTTACCAAACAAAACAGGATACAACGGCCGTATTAGCAGAAGCCTTGCCCGCCACTTTAATACTTGCTTTAACCGCCATGGTATTTGCGTGTTTCTTTGGTATTTTGTTAGGCGTATTATCAGCAATGAAAAAGGATACATGGATTGATAAAACATCTATTCTTGCAAGCATTGCAGGGATATCTGCACCATCCTTTTTTATAGCCATCATTGTTGCGTATGTTTTTGGATTTTTATTACACAATTATACCGGGTTTAATATTACCGGTAGTTTGTACGAAATAGATGAAGTAACGGGAGAAAAATACCTAGCTGTCAAAAACCTTATTTTACCAGCTTTTACGCTAGGTGTTCGTCCGCTGGCAGTGATTGCCCAACTAACCCGAAGCTCCATGCTGGATGTTTTGCAGCAGGATTTTATTAGAACTGCTTATGCTAAAGGCTTGTCAACAAAGGCAGTTATTTTTAAACATGCGCTGAGGAATGCGTTAAACCCGGTAGTTACAGCTATTACAGGTTGGTTTGCTGAGTTGCTTGCAGGAGCCTTTTTTATCGAATATATTTTTGGATGGAAAGGAATTGGAAAAGTAACAGTGAATGCTTTGGAAAAACTTGATTATCCTGTTGTTATGGGAGCAGTATTATTAAGTGCCATAATTTTTATTACAATTAATATATTGGCAGATGTACTTTACAGTATAATTGACCCACGTATAAAATAAAATGCCGAACGATAAATTCGTTCGGCACCAATTACATTGATTGATCTTTTATAAAATCAAAATAAGCAATAAAATTATTATGATGATCGCACCGATAGAAAGATAAACTCTTTTATCTAATCCACCTGCCTGCTTTTTCATTTGTTTAAGTTCTTTACGCAACTCAGATTTGGAATTATCTGACAACGCAGTTTTATCCATTGACTGGATTTCATTTACTCTCGTAACAATGTGAGAATAGATAGCAGCATCTTTTGCACTATCTGATGGATTAACCATTGCAGCATTTGCCACAAAAGAACCAAATAATATTGCAATTGATAGCATAGAAAGTCGCAATTTGTTTTTCATAATTTTTTTTTAAGAGTTAATTGTTGAAAGAAAATTTACAAATATTAAACCGAATTTAATTTATTTAGTATAACAGGATCATTTTTTTTTCACTCATAATAAAAAATCTATTCAAGACAACCACAATCTGTTTTTTGCATTAGCTGAAAGTATAAAAAAAAGATCAGGTACTTAACACAACATATAAAACTTTATCTCTAAAAGAAATACGAATTAAATCAAAGACTCAAGAAACTTAAACAATCAATACAGCACAACAGGAATCAAATATAATTGACAACAATTTTATTTGAGAATTCCCGGGGTAGTTTTTAAGATTTAAATTCAATTTATAATTTTTAAAAATAATAAACTCCTAATAAATAACTATGAAAAAACGTAATATGTTTGAATTTAAATATTATTAAAAGGCATCAATTTTTGAGATTGGGTAAAAACTTCTACAAGAATCCCATACATTTTAGATAAATAGATGCTTTGTACATGACATTAAATACATGTTGACTGGCAGATCAAATAAAAACGACAAAAAATATTCACACAAATAAAACATTACAAGGAACCAATTACATTTTTTCAAATACGGAAGTTTTACAAGAAACGATAAACAATAAGACTCAATGAAATTAAATCCTAGATTTAAAAGGTTTTTTGTTTTTTATATTCGGAATCATCTCAAAGATTTCATTGTACAATAAAACTTACATTTGCAATCAAAAAAAATCCTATGCAAGAAGTATTTATTCTTTCGGCTGTTCGCACACCTATTGGAAGTTTTGGAGGATCACTTAAAGATGTTACTGCTGTACAATTAGGCGCTGCAGCAATAAAAGGAGCACTTGAAAAAAGCGGATTAAAAGCAGAACAGATTGACGATGTTTTAATGGGTTCAGTAATACAGGCAAATCTTGGGCAGGCACCTGCAAGGCAGGCAGCTAAATATGCGGGTTTACCAAACGAGGTTAATTGTACTACCATAAATAAAGTATGTGCGAGCGGTATGAAATCTATTTCTCAGGCAGCGCAAAGCATTATGCTTGGTGATGCTGATATTGTAATTGCCGGCGGAATGGAGAGCATGAGTAATGTGCCTTTTTATACAGAAAATATGCGTTGGGGCAATAAATTTGGCAACGTACAAATGATTGATGGTCTTGCAAAAGATGGCTTGACAGATGTATATGATGGAAAAGCAATGGGCAATGCTGCGGAGTTTTGTGCAACAAGCTGCGGCATCAGCCGAGAAGAGCAGGATGCATTCTCAGTAGAAAGTTACAAACGTTCTCAGGCTGCCACAAACGAAGGGAAATTTGAAAATGAAATTGTTCCGGTGTCTATTCCACAAAGAAAAGGTGATCCAATTATTTTTTCAAAAGATGAAGAACCTTTTAACGTAAAGTTTGATAAAATTGCAGGACTAAAAGGTGCATTTGTAAAAGACGGTACTGTTACAGCTGCAAACTCCAGCACAATGAATGATGGTGCTGCTGCAGTTGTTTTAATTAGCAAGAGAAAAATGGAAGAGCTTGGTCTTAAACCGATAGCCAAAATTGTAAGCTATGCAGATGCTGAACAGGCCCCTGAACTTTTTACAACAACACCATCTATTGCTGTACCAAAGGCCGTAGCAAAAGCAGGATTAACAATGGAAGACATCAGTTTTTGGGAATTAAATGAAGCATTTGCCGTAGTAGGGATTGAAAATACGAAACGCATGAAATTGGATGCTTCAAAAGTGAATGTAAATGGTGGAGCAGTTTCTATCGGACATCCATTGGGTGCAAGCGGTGCAAGAATAATTGTCACGCTTATAAATGTTTTAAAACAGAACAATGCAAAATATGGTGCTGCCGGTATTTGTAATGGCGGTGGCGGTGCAAGTGCAATGGTGATAGAAAATATAAATTAATCAGCTAATTTGCTAATTAAAGAATTCAATTTAAAGATCAATAAATACAAAGGATTTAGATTCTTTAACTTTTGTTGATGTAAAACCGTTGCAATAAATTTGCTCTAAATACAACAAATAAAATAAACCAATAAACCAATTAAGCAACAATGCGTCAAATAGCGTTTAGAGAGGCTCTCAGAGAAGCCATGCAGGAAGAAATGAGAAAGGATGACAGGGTTTTTTTAATGGGAGAGGAAGTGGCAGAATACAATGGCGCTTACAAAGTAAGTCAGGGAATGCTGGAAGAGTTTGGAGAGAAAAGAATTATTGATACGCCAATTGCAGAACTTGGTTTTACTGCCATTGCCGTCGGTGCTGCACAAAATGGCCTCAGACCAATAGTAGAATTTATGACATGGAATTTTGCCGTACTTGCATTAGACCAGATTTTAAATACAGCATCTAAAATGCTTGCCATGAGTGGCGGACAGGTTGGTTGCCCAATTGTTTTTAGAGGAGCTAACGGTAGTGCCGGACAATTAGGTGCACAGCATAGTACAGCCTTTGAAAGTATGTATGCAAATATTCCCGGTCTTAAAGTTATTTCTGTAAGCAATCCTTACGATGCAAAAGGTTTATTGAAGGCAGCTATCAGAGACGATGATCCCGTAATGTTTATGGAAAGTGAAGTTATGTATGGCGAAAAAGGAGATGTGCCTGAAGAAGAATATGTATTGCCCATCGGAAAATGTTTTGTAAAAAGAGAAGGTAAAGATGTTACCATCGTTTCTTTTAATAAAATGATGAAAGTGGCATTAGGTGCGGCTGAAGAGCTTGCAAAGGAAGGAATAGAAGCAGAAGTAATTGATGTGGCAACTATTCGACCATTAGACTGGTTCACAATTTTAGAAAGTGTAAAAAAGACAAACCGCTTGGTAATAGTAGAGGAGCAGTGGCCGTTTGCATCTGTAAGTTCAGAAATTGCTTACCGCATACAAAAAGAAGGTTTCGATTATTTGGATGCGCCCATCCGCAGAATAACCTCGGTAGATGCGCCGATGCACTATGCACCAAATTTGGTTGCGCTTTATTTACCGGATATAACGAGAACGGTGAAGCTTGTAAAAGAAGTGATGTACACAAAGAAGTAACAAAAAACCCGAAAGTGATTTCGGGTTTTTTGTTGGGGTTATTATAGTAAAAATTTTTAGCAGAGTGTTTATATTTTTAAAATAATAATAATTGTAAATTTGATTTATAAATTTTTTGAATATGACAAGTATAGAAGAGATAAAAGAAATTTTGAAAGAACTTACTTTATCGCAGAAAGAAACTGACAAACAGATTAAAGCTGTTAATGAACAGCTTGTGGGAATTGGTAACAGTAATGGAGATCATGCTGAAGAATTCTTTTACAATGCTCTTAAATCCAAAATGAAATTAGGTAAAATAAAATTTGATCAAATAAGCCGAAATCTTAAATATAGAAAAAACAGGGTAGAAGATGAGTTTGATATTGTTCTTTTTAATGGTAGAAATATCGGATTAATAGAGACAAAATATAAAGTTAGAAAACAGGATCTTGATACTTTAATTAATAAAAAAGTGAAGTCCTTTAAAATAATGTACCCTGAATATGAAAACTCTACTTTTTATTTGGGACTCGCAGGTTTTAGTTTTGAAGATGCTGCTTTGGAAAAAAATATTGAAAACAGTGGTGTTGCTCTTTTAAAACAAAAAGGTGATCATGTAGAAATGCATGATAAAAATTTGATAGCATTTTGATAACAAAAAACCCGAAAGTGATTTCGGGTTTTTTGTGTAAGTCATTTAAACAAATGCCTCTGGATAAAATGTTTTAGCCTTTTGTAAAACTGAATTTGATATTTTAGATGATGCTAAAAAAAGAATGGTTGTTAAAAATGATAAACCTGTAAAAATTATTTTTTGGTTATCTGAATATTGAATACTGCTATCAAAAACTTTATATAAATGCATATTTAAAAATTGAAAATAAAAAAAAGGCATTAAACTAAAAGAAGGGAGCGTATTAAGCATTAATAATCTCTTTTTATTATCACGATGTAGTTTCATCGGTTTAAATGCTTGCCTAAGATTAAAGCTTTTTCTGTTTATAATTAAATCAAAAACATAAAAAATAACGTAAA
>JANXTG010000037.1 GCA_025352525.1 Ferruginibacter sp. | reverse complement strand
CGACTAAGCAGCCATGGCATACTGAGTATTGCCATTTAGAGTTTTCGTTTTCAGATTAAAGTGCTAATAACGCAACGCACTACATGCTTACACCTGCAAAGATCTATGCT
This sequence comes from Ferruginibacter sp., assembly GCA_025352525.1. Taxonomy (GTDB): domain Bacteria; phylum Bacteroidota; class Bacteroidia; order Chitinophagales; family Chitinophagaceae; genus Ferruginibacter. The sequence continues at coordinate 15,325 of JANXTG010000037.1, read as the reverse complement.
GTCAAAACCAAAACGGCCCCGTTTTAATTGTAAGGTTCTAAATGCTAAATCCTTAACAGCATCGCAAAAATAAGTAATCTTAATTAGTAAGAAAACATAAAATTATTAGTGCGTGCCCCAATGCCGCAGTTTATTCTAATTATTGTATTATTTTAAATACAAAACTGCATAAAATTTGGCGGCAAAGGGTCGGGCTTTTTGCTATTACTCCGGCACAAGGCCACACACAAAACCTTCACCGGGGTAGCCGCTGCAATCCCTCACGCTTCAACTCCAACCTGTATTCATATAAGCAATGTTCACCAATACTATACTTTAATTATTCTCCATTATTTTTACCACATGGAGGCTAAGTACTTTTACAATAACCGAATTACAGAACTAACTGTAAAGAAAAAGAAATTACAGCAACGTAAATCTGTATTTGCAGTTTTAAGGCTTGGAAGTATAATTGCCATCATTGCCATTTTTTATTTTTTATGGTCAATAAATAAATTGTACGCCATTGCAGCTGCTGTTATAACTGCAGCAGTTTTTATACAATTAATTTACAGGGATCTTGCAAACAGAGCCGCCATAAAGCATTTGCAGCAACTAATAACTATAAATGAAAACGAACTTTTAGCACTTGATGGTAAATATGATCATTTTGAAGATGGATTAATGTACACTCCACAAGATCATTTTTATGCAAACGATATGGATGTTTTTGGTAAAGCATCCTTATACCAATTTATTAACCGAACAACTTCCGAATCCGGTGCAGAAATACTTGCAGATTGGCTTTTAACACCAACTGATGCAGAAAATATAATTATCCGACAGGAAGCAACAAAAGAACTGATCACCAAAAACGAATGGCGCCAAAACCTGCAGGCAATCGGTAAGGAATCTAGCATTAAAAAATCGACTGTTGCACAAATAAACAACTGGCTTACACAACCAACACTTTTTATACAGTTTAACCCATGGCAATGGTTACGGATAATTTTACCGGCCATTATTTTAACCATCACAGCATTGTACATTTTTGATGTACTACCAGAAAAAATATGGTACCTCTTTTTGTTTATTTATGCGGTCATTGCTTTTCAAATAAATAAAATTGTTGCACCATTACACAACCAGCTTTCGTCTATGGTTAAAGATTTGGATATTCTTTCTAAAAGTATTGCTGCCATTGAATCACAGCCTTTCGAATCTAAACTGCTATCCAGGCTAAAAAATGATTTACAAAAAGAAAAAAACAAAGCCTCCATTAAAATTAAAAAATTACAGAAGATATTGGACCGGCTCGATTTAAGGTATAATATGGTCATTTCTATACCTATCAATATTCTACTCATGTGGAATTTGCAGCAGGTTCTTGATCTTGAAAAATGGAAAAAAGAAAATGATGCTGATGTAAATAAATGGTTTGATACCCTTGCAGCTTTCGAAGTGCTGAACAGTTTTGCCACACTTCATTTTAATAATCCGCAATGGGTTTCCCCCACACTGTTACAAGAGCATTTTCAAATAAATGCGGTTGAGCTTGGCCACCCATTAATACACAGCAGTAAAAGAGTAAATAATTATATTGATATTAAAACAGCAGGAGAAATAATGCTGGTTACCGGCAGCAATATGGCGGGCAAAAGTACATATCTGCGGAGTATCGGCATCAACACAATTCTAACTATGGCCGGTGCAGTTGTTTGCGCCAAGCATTTTCAAATATCGCCGGTACAATTGCTCAGCAGTATGCGCATTGCAGATAATCTTGCAGAAAGCACTTCTACATTTTATGCTGAATTAAAAAAATTAAAAACAGTTATTGAAAAAATAAATGCCGGAGAGAAAGTTTTTATTTTATTGGATGAAATTTTACGGGGAACAAATTCTTTAGACCGACATACCGGTTCAGAAGCTTTAATAAGGCAGTTGATAAAGCAAAAAGCTGCGGCAATACTTGCTACGCATGATGTTGATTTGGCTGCGCTGGAAAATGAATTTCCCAACAATATTTTAAATTACCATTTTGATGCGCAAGTAAACGGCGAAGAATTATATTTTGATTATAAATTAAAAACCGGCGTTTGTACTAATATGAATGCAAGCCTGTTGATGAAAAAAATTGGACTGGAACTTTAAGAACTTCCGTCAGCGGTTTTTTAAACCCCTGACGGCGGTTGGATATTAAACGACTTTTTTTTAATCAACCGCTGACGGGGCTATAAGCCGCCCTCAGGGTTATAAAATCCTTATTATAAAAATCGCAAACCTCGTTAGCGATTTTTTAAACAAACCCCGTCGGCGGTTATAAAGCTTTTTCTTTAACAGCCAATTCTACTACACAATAAATATGAAAAAAGGTATGCCGTACAAGGGAGGTTATATTTTTCTTTTTCTCAAAAAGAAAAATATAACAGAACAAGTTCGCAACGATGATGACCATAACTGTTGCTTTGTTTAAACCAAAAAATTAAACTTTTTTATGCAAAATTGAGTTTGCTTTTCCAGTTAACATGGGCACAAAACTAAAATTCTCAAATAATTCTTCACTGTAAGTTCCGTCATCATTTTTTGTTAACCGAAGCATTCGTTGCTGCAAACCTTCATCTACCGGAATAACCATAAAGCCACCGGATTTTAATTGCTGCATAATTTTAGGCGGAATAAATGGAGCAGCGGCCGTTATAATTACTTTATCGAAAGGCGCATAAGTTGGTAAACCTTCAAAACCATCGCCGTAAAAAAATTTTAGGTTATGATATTTGCTTTTAAAAATGTATTGCTTTGTTTTATCAAATAAATTTTTCTGGCGTTCAATCGTAAATACTTTTGCACCAAGTTCTGCCAATACCGTTGCCTGGTAAATACTTCCGGTGCCGATCTCCAAAACTTTTTCATTTCTTTTAATTTGTAGTAATTGCGTCTGGTAAGCAACGGTATATGGCTGTGATATTGTTTGTCCGTCTGAAATTGGAAACGCCCGATCTTCATAAGCAATATTATCAAATGCACTATCCATAAAAGAATGGCGGGGAATATTATTCATGGCATTTAAAACAGCTTCATCAGATATTCCTTTCTCCCGTAAAACATCCATTAGTTTTTTGCGCAGGCCTTTGTGGCGATAAGTGTCTTCGTTAATATTCATGGTAATACTGCAATATTAAAAACCCGAACAATGTCCGGCTACTTTTATTTTATAATTTATTTTCAAATATTATTTTGGAACTACAATCCCATATCTTTTATGATTGCTACAATTTTATCATCGAGCATTTTTTCAGTTTCATGAAATTTTGATGCGCTAATTAATGGCTCATTAACGCTGAAATAAAATTTTATTTTTGGTTCTGTACCGCTTGGTCTTGCAGATATTTTTGTGCCATCTGCCAGTTCAAACTGTAGTACATTACTTTTTGGCAAATCAATTTTCCACTCCTCACCCGTTTGCAAATTTTTACCAATCTGCAATTCATAATCAAGTAAAGTTTGCACAGCTGTGCCGCAAATATTTAAAGGTGGATTTTTTCTGTACCCTTCCATCATAACTGAAATTTCTGCAGCACCATTCATTCCTTTTTTGGTAATGCTGATAAGGTTTTCTTTGTAAAAACCATATTCAACATAAAGGTCAATTAATTTTTCAAACAGGCTACGACCTTTATTTTTTTCATAAGCTGCCATCTCACAAATAAGTGCTACAGCACTTACTGCATCTTTATCTCTAATCTTATCGCCTATCATTAATCCAAAACTTTCCTCCCCGCCAATGATATAGTTTTCTTTTCCTTCTTTTTCTTTTATCAAAGAAGCAATCCACTTAAAACCTGTAAGCACATTGTAACATGCAACACCATTTCGGTCTGCAATTTTATCAATCATATCTGTGGTTACAATTGTTTTTATAACCATGTCATTTGGGGAAGCAATTCCTTTGGCTTTTCTTGCTTCAATCATATAATTAAAAGCGAGTAAGGCTGTCTGGTTTCCATTCATCAATATCCAATCACCCTTATCATTTTTTACTCCAATTCCAACTCTGTCTGCATCAGGATCTGTACCCAATAAAATATCTGCATCAAGTTCTTTGGCCTGTGCAAGACCCATGCTCATTGTTTCTTTTTCTTCGGGGTTTGGGTAAGCCACTGTAGGAAAATTACCATCCGGCGTAGCTTGCTCTTTTACAATATGTACGTTTGTAAAACCATATAATTTCAAAACATCTGGCACGAGCATAATACCTGTACCGTGTATGGGCGTGTACACAATTTTAAGATCGTGTTGCTTTTCGCACACATCAGGATAAATACTTAAACCCTTTACCATTTCCAGGTAAAGGTTATCAGTTTCTTTACCAATGCTAATGATATTTTGCTCACCACCGTTCCATTTTACATCATCAACACCCGCTATTTTTTCTACTTCTATTATTACATTTTTATCATGCGGGGTAACCATCTGCGCACCATCATCCCAATACGCTTTGTAGCCATTGTACTCTTTAGGATTGTGACTTGCCGTGCAAACAACGCCGCCCTGGCAATGAAAATGCCGTATGGCAAAACTCAATTCAGGTGTAGGTCGTAAGCTTTCAAATAAATATACTTTTATACCATTTGCTGCAAAAACATTGGCCGTAATTTCTGCAAAAGTCCTGCTGTTGTTTCTGCAGTCGTGCGCTACTGCAACACTTACTTCATCTCCAAAACATTTTTTTAAATAGTTTGCATAGCCTTGTGTAGCCATGCCAATAGTATATTTATTTATTCTATTAGTGCCAATACCCATTATGCCACGAAGCCCGCCGGTACCAAACTCCAGGTTTTGGTAAAAAGCATCTGCTAACCCATCCGGATCATTTTTTTGTAACTCAGCAATACCTTTTTTTGTTGCTTCATCGTAATTACCACTAAGCCATTTCTGTACATTTTGCTCTATTATCTCTTGCATATAATTCGTTTTAACATCCTTACAAATATAATATTCGTAATTGATTATCTTGTAATTGCTATTTTTATTTGGATGTAATCCGTAAAAACACTTTCTTTATTTTGTGAGATATCTTTATTTTTTTAGACATGCATTTTTTTTTCTTTCACTATTAGCCAGTGCATTAAAAGGAATTTCTCAGGATAGTTCTTTGTGTAAAACTGTTATTTTCCAACACCAAAATTTTAATACCAAAAATTTATTTTTTATAAATAAAAATACCGAGCAGTACAATTACCCCTATAATAGGAAACGAGTTAAAGCTGTAGCAATTTCTAATGTTACTTTTTACAGCGCAGGCATGGTAGGTTTGTATAGCGCCTGGTATAAAGATTATCCTCAAAGTAAATTTCACTTTTTTAACGATAACAGGGAGTGGCTCCAAATAGATAAAATTGGACATGCTTACAGTGCCTATGCCGAAAGTAAAGCCAGTATGGAACTTTGGAGTTGGACCGGGATCTCCAGAAATAAAAGAATTTTAATTGGAGGTTTTAGCGGTGCTGCTTACCAGACAGTAATTGAAACCCTGGACGGTTTTAGCTCTGAATGGGGATGGAGCTGGGGAGATTTTGCTGCAAATATTGCAGGAAGCAGTTTACTAGTGGCTCAGGAATTTGCGTGGGATGAACAAAGAATCCAGTTTAAGTTTTCATTTCACAAAAAAAAATATGCTGATAATTCATTAAACGCCAGGAGCAATAAAATATTTGGAGCTAGCGAACCCGAGCGATTTTTAAAAGATTATAACGGACAAACGTATTGGCTCAGCACAACGCTCAAACCTTTTTTTCCACACAGTAAGATACCTGAGTGGCTGCAAATTTCTGTTGGCACGGGGGCTGAGGGCTTATTTGGCGCTAATGATAATTTCGGCAGAGATAAATTTGGGAATATTAATTTTTCAAGGCCCGATATAGACAGGTACAGACAATGGTATTTAGCACCTGATATTAATTTATCTAAAATAAAAACAAAAAAGAAAGGAGTTAGGCTTGCACTGGATATTTTAAATATTTTTAAATTTCCTACACCTTCACTGGAGTATTCAGAAAAAGGAATAAAGTTTAATTTTTTGCATTTTTGATAGCTTCTATTTCTTCTTTTGAAAAACCTTCTCTAAGTGCCGCCCTGTCAAAATCTTCTTCTGTGGCAGGAGACATTTCAGTTTTGATATTTGAAATATCCTGAGCAGTAATTTCATCGAACTTATCCGATAGATGTTTTCTTACTTTTGCATGTGTTGATTCATCTTTAAAAATTTGATGCGAAAAATTAGCATAATTTTCTACATTATTCTCAACGTATTTAGCCATAACAAGTTTTTCTATTTAATTGTCAATTTTTTTGCCACAAATTAAACACTTTGAAAAATATTATACACTAATTACAAAATTATCTATATCAGGTCTTTCAGTTAATGATTTTGCACTAAGAGAAAATACTTTATCAAGCAAAAGTTTCAGTTTTTCAAAATTATCCGGCTTATACATGTAAAAATTAGCTCCTTTTATATAGGCCTGGTTAATGTTTTCTTTTTGCTTTGAAGTTGAGAATATAACTACCGGGATATTTTTCAGGTTATTATCACTTTTAATTTCTTCCAAACATTCAATACCATTTTTCAATGGCATATTTAAATCTAAAAATATTAAGTTGGGATGATGGGATTTTTTATCTTCCAGGCGGCTCATCAACTGCTCTCCATTATTTAATGCAGTAATTTTGACGTTGTTCCTTATCTGCATTAGGGCTTCTTCAAAAAGAAACCTATCATCTGCATCATCATCGGCTAAAAAAACAGAATAACATTGAGGTAACATTTTTGACATAAGTAAAGCTATCTCAAAGAATCAATATATGCGTAAACATTTCCCCATTAGGAGATATTTTTTGTGATAAGTTTATAGAATTAACAGCTTAGAGAATTAAACCGTTTTAATGTATGCTCCTGAAACATTCCCGCCTTTTACTGATACCACAATAGTTTCTTTTTTTGTTGTAGACACGGAAAGCCCTACGTAATTTAAACCTATTGGGAAAATTTTATGTGTTCTTTCAACTAATGCAAGTGTTTGAATTTGAGCCGGAAATTGTAAAAGCAATGGTCTGATGGAATACAACATTGTTTTTCCGCTGTTAGCAACATCATCTACTAACAATATCAGTTTATTTTCCAAGGTTACTTCCTCACTTAAAATTACTTCATTAGGATTTTTTTTGTTAATTGTTAAGGCAACAGTGTGTAAAATTCCCGCAAAGACGGGACGTAAATATTCTTCTATTTTTTTTGCGATAAAAATTCCATTTTCTTTTATGCCGATAATAATTATTTCACTTATTCCTTCGTTGCGTTCAGCAATTTCCAATGCCATACGACGAAGTTTCTTATCAGCAGATGAAGCATCTAAAACCATAATAGAACAAAAATTTAATAAATGAAAGTACAAAATACCCTTATCAATAAGAGAAAAGTTTTCTGATGGAACACATATCTGATAACTCTAAAAACTATTTGTTCTAACTTTAAATTAGATAACTATATATATGCATTACATACCTCAAATTATTTTTATTATTCTGCTGGGTTTTTCAGTTTGGTTATTTACCAAGAACATTGTTCGAATCAGAAAAAATATTTTTCTCGGCAAAGATGAAGATGTTAGCGATCACAAAAATTTAAGATGGAGAAATTTGTTTTTGCTTGCATTAGGTCAAAAAAAAATGTTTAAGAATAAAACTGTAGCCATAATGCATTTTATTATTTATGCAGGTTTTATTATTATAAATATTGAAGTTCTGGAAATTTTGCTTGATGGTATTTTTGGCACGCATCGTTTATTTTTAGGTGCACTTGGAAGTCTTTACACTTTTGCAATAAATTTCTTTGAAATTTTAGCCTTTGGGGTTTTAGCGGTATGTGTGGTTTTTTTAGCAAGAAGAAATATTATTAAGCTAAAGCGCTTTGTTAGCAAGGATTTAAACGGTTGGCCACGTACAGATGCAAATCTTATTTTAGTTGTTGAGATTATTTTGATGTCTTTGTTTTTAATGATGAATGCAACTGACAGAGCATTGCAATTAAAAGGAAGTGAGCATTACAGAGAAGCAGGAAGCTTTATCATTTCGGGTTTTATTGCACCACTTTTTAATAATTTTTCTGTTGCTTCTTTAATTACTATTGAAAGGACAAGCTGGTGGTTACACATTGCGGGTATTCTGGCTTTTCTTAATTATTTACCATACAGCAAACACCTGCACATTGCATTGGCTTTTCCAAATTCTTATTATGGTAGATTGGAACCATTGGGTGAAATTGACAACATGGTAAGTGTACAAAATGAGGTAAAATATATGATGCAGCCTGAGCTCGCTCCCACAGATGCTGCAGCTCCATTAAAGTTTGGCGCTAAAGATATTTTCGATTTGAAATGGACAAATTTAATGAGCGCTTATTCCTGCACAGAATGTGGACGTTGCTCATCTGTGTGCCCTGCAAATATGACCGGAAAACTTCTAAGTCCGCGAAAAGTAATGATGGATACTAGAGACCGTTTGCAGGAAGTTGGTAAAAATATTGAGAAAAACGGATCGTATGTAGATGATGGAAAAACCTTGTTAAACAATTATATTTCAGTTGAAGAATTACGAGCATGTACAACCTGCAACGCTTGTGTAGAAGCTTGTCCTGTAAGCATAAATCCACTTGAGATTATAATTGAATTAAGAAGAAGCCTGATAATGGAAGACAGCAATGCACCCCAGGAATGGAATGGTATGTTTACCAATATTGAAACTAATTATGCTCCGTGGAAACTAAGCCCTGATGACAGAGATAAATGGGCTGTAGAAATGGAAAATTAAAAATCATATTTATTAAACTTTCTGTTTCTCTGTTATAAGATTAAAGTCTTTATCAATGACTTCCTTAATATTCTGGGTAACAGATTTGCTTTTTAAGTTTTTAATAAGTTGGATAATAGCCGTCAGGGCAAAAATACTACCAATAACCCAATTTAAGTATTGCTGACTGTTAGTTATTCTTTCGACAATCCATTTCCCTCCAAAAATAAAAACACAGTTGCCGGCAAGTGCGCCTAAACCTATACCAACAATGTAACTGTTGTAATAACTGCTAACCGGTTCCAAGATTTTTTTTGTAAAGAGTACAGTACTCCATCCAAACCAAAAAATTATTACGATGGGATTTATAGCGCAACCAAATGCCCCTAATAAAAACCTGCTGATGTTGATATTTTCATAAGGGTTTCCGTTTACCTTTTGGCCGCCTCCACTTGTTTTAATGGCTGCGTAAAAACTACCAAATGCAAGAAGCAAAATAATACCAAAAGTTACCCATTGCATTATTTTCAATAACCGTTGTTGTTTTTGCAGCCAGTTAATTCCAATTAAAGAAATTCGTACATAAATCATTTCAACAAGCAGAGAACCGAAAGAAAAGTATAAGGCATTTCTTACGCCTTCATAAATACCAATTTGCATAGCCGCAACATTAAGGGTGCCCAGAGGCAAGGATCCAAGAAAACTGATCAACAAACCCCAGAAGAAAATTTTTATCAGTTTTATCAATTATGATTTTTTATAAAATATTGTAAAAATATTATGCCACATTAAAGAATATTATGGTTGTTATTGTGCTTTTGCAAAAGCATTTAGGGTAACCTTTATTTTATTTGACAGGCTGAAGCTTTCTTTACCAACTCCAAAATCTATCCTGTTAATTTCAAAAAAACCAACGAATAATGCACCGCCACTTTTGCCTTCTGCAGTAAAAGGGAAACTTATTGGTTTTGTAATATTTTTTATTGTAAGGTTACCCTTAAAAATAAAATGCTTAAGGTCTGCACCCGGCTCAACCTTTGTACTAACCAAATGAATAACCGGATATGTGGCTACATCAAAATATTCTTCTTTTCTTAAATGCTCATCTCTCTTACCATTATCTGTATCAATTGTTTTTACAGCCGCGGTAACATCAAAAAAACATTTTGGGGCATTTTTAGCATCAAAAACAATTTTACCTTTTAAACCCGTGATATCGCCACCGGTATTTATACCCAGGTTTTTTATAACAAAGTGTAATTTACTTCCATCATCTGTTGGCAGATAATTTTGGGCATTTACCCAAAACGAAATAAATAAAAATAAAGATCCGAATATTTTTTTCATAATTGTAATTTAGATTTTAAAATTACAACCATTAAAATGCAGTTTTAAGTCACATAAAATTATTAACATATTTTGTTTACTTTACAATATATGAGTTTCGCTTTACAGGCTTCAACCATTCAATTATTAAGAATTAAATTTTCTTTTTTTCTGATGCCGGTTTATTGGTTTGCCTTAAGCCAGATTAACAACATCAATATTTTAAAAGCAGTTTTGGTTTTTGTTATTCTGCATTTATTTATTTATCCGGCAAGCAATGGTTATAACAGTTACATGGATAAAGATAAAGACAGTATTGGCTGTATTGAAAATCCCTTACCTGCAACAAAACAACTTTACCACGCTACAATTTTTTTAGATATTGTAGGATTTATTGCCGGCTTATTTGTTAGTTACAATTTTGCCATTCTGCTTGTTTTGTATATTCTTGCTTCAAAAAGTTATAGCTACAGCGGCATTCGCTTAAAAAAGTTTCCATTAATAAGTTATCTACTTGCAATTGTTTTTCAGGGTGGCGTCGTATATTTTTTAGTGTACAATTCATGCAGCATGCCCCAAAATAATTATTTTCCATTCTTACCCTTAACAGCAAGCATTTTGTTCGTGGGTAGTTTTTATCCTCTTACACAAATTTACCAGCACCGACAAGATGCAGTTTCCAACATAAAAACAATGAGTATTTTATTAGGTTACAGAGGAACGTTTTTGCTGGCATTTTTTATGAGTTTTATTGCCATGATCTTAATCGGTTTTTACTTTGCTTTAAACCTGGAGTTGGACCGATTTTTAGTATTAGTTATATGCATGTTTCCGTCAGTACTATTTTTAATCAGATGGTATTTGAGAGTAAGAAAAAATACAAGCGAGGCCAGTTACAAAAATGCGATGACAATGAACTGGATTGCAGCCATTGGTAGTAATTTGGCATTTATAATAATATTGTTAATAAAAGATAAATTTTGAGCAAAATAATTTCGATAGCAACAGGTGTTCCACTTAATAAACATAAGCAAACAGATTTATTTTCATATGCAGATGAAGTATATAATAATAGTGCAGACGATACACGAAAGCTAGGTTTTTTATATAGGCAAAGTGGTATTGAATTTCGTCATTCTGTGTTGGCCGATTTTACTGAACCTGAAGAAACCAGAACTTTTTTTTCTGCAGATAAAGAAGAAAATGAAGTACCCAGCATAGGTGATAGAATGGATATTTACAACCGATATGCGGCGGATCTCTCTGTAAAAACGATTGAGAAATGCATTGCAGGCATAATACATAGTAAAGAAATCACACATTTAATAACAGTGAGTTGTACAGGCATGAGTGCACCCGGGCTTGATTTGCAAATAATGGAAATGATGGATCTTCCTAACACAATTGTAAGAACTTCAGTAAATTTTATGGGATGCTATGCTGCTATTCATGCAATGAAAATAGCAGATGCATTTTGCAACAGTTCTAAAAATGCAAACGTTGTTGTTGTCTGTACAGAATTTTGCACCCTTCATTTTCAAAAAGAAATATCAGTTGATAATATGACATCATCTTTGCTTTTTGCAGATGGTTGTGCAGCAATTTTAATGCAGGGAACACATGCGGGCAAGGGGTTAAAATTGGAAAATTTTTACTCCGATGTTATTTTTAAAGGAAAAAACGATATGTCCTGGCAACTTTCCCCCAATGGTTTTTTAATGACATTGAGTGGATATATTCCTGAACTAATAAAGGCCGATTTTGAGGAACTTGTGGCAACTGCATTGCAAAAAACAAATAGAAAACAAATTGATGTTACTGACTGGTGCATTCACCCGGGTGGAAAAAAAATATTGCAATCAATTGCACAAAGTTTACGTCTAGAAAAAGAAAACTTTGCAGCTTCGTATGAAATTTTAAATGATTATGGAAATATGAGTTCGCCTACCATTTTGTTTGTATTGAAAAAAATTATGGATGAAATCATTGAAAATGGTAGAGAAAATGCTGTAGTTTTTGGTGCAGCATTCGGACCGGGATTAACCATGGAAACTTTTACAGCAACCTATGATTAATTTTAAGGAAAGAAGCAAAGAAACAGAGATATTGGATAAGGATGATCTGCCTTTTAAAGATGTCAAAATCTGTATGAAAGAATTGAACTCCATAAACACATTGCTTGGGGGTCATGCAATTACACTTCATGGAATTAATACTTTTTATCCTGAACAAGAAACTCACTTTACTGTGTGCGAAATAGGAAGCGGTGGTGGTGATAATTTAAAAGCCATTTCAAAAAAATTTACAAATGCTGAATTTATTGGGATTGATCTAAAAGAGTCCTGCATTGATTTTGCAAAATTGCAATACAAAGAATTAAAGGCTGAATGGATTTCGAGCGATTACAGTAAAGTTCAATTTAAAAATAAGCCGAACATCATTTTTTCTTCTCTTTTCTGCCACCATTTTACCAACGATCAATTAGTGGTGATGTTAAACTGGATGAAACAGAACAGCCAAAACGGTTTTTTTATAAACGACCTGCAACGCAATACCACAGCATATTATCTTATAAAATGGCTTACCGCATTGTTTTCAAAATCTTACTTGGTAAAAAATGATGGACCTATATCGGTCGCCCGGAGTTTTAGAAAAAAAGACTGGCAATTATTGTTTTCGAAAGCAGGTATAAACAATTACAGTATTAAATGGAAATGGGCATTTCGCTATCTTGTTGTTTGCAAAAATGATTAATAATAAAACATACGATGTTGCGATAATTGGTGGCGGATTAGCAGGCCTTAATCTATCTATTCAGCTTGCTGTTAAAGGTCATTCAGTAATTTTATTTGAAAAAGAAACTTATCCATTTCATAAAGTTTGTGGTGAATACATTAGTATGGAAAGCTGGAACTTTCTTACAGAAGAAATTGGTGTGGATTTAAAAGGTCACGATGCTGCCTTTATAAATAAATTATGGGTAACCTCGCCAAATGGTGAATCACTAAAATCTGATCTCGATCTTGGAGGTTTTGGTATAAGCAGGTATAAACTTGATTTTTTACTTAAAAATATTGCCCTTGCAGCCGGTGTTTCAATATTAGAAAACTGCAAGGCTGAAGATGTACATTTTAATAATAATATTTTTAACATCATTACCAACAATGGGCATTTTAATGCAAAGGTTTGTTGTGGTTCTTGGGGTAAACGCAGCAATTTTGATGTGAAATGGAAAAGAGCTTTTACAAGTAAAACATCTTCCCGGTTAAATAATTATGTAGGAATAAAATACCACGTAAAAATGAATTTTGATGAAGATGTAATTGCACTTCATAATTTTAAAAATGGTTATTGCGGCATATCTAAAATTGAAGATGATAAATATTGCGTTTGTTATTTAACCAAAGCATCCAACATTAAAAAAGCGGGCTCTATAAAAAAAGCGGAAGAACAGATTTTATATCAAAATCCACATTTAAAAAATGCTTTTGAAAAAATGGAGCATTGCTATGATGCACCACTTTCTATTTCACAAATTTCTTTCAGCAAAAAAGAAGCTGTACAAAATAATATATTGATGGTTGGTGATTCAGCAGGAATGATAACTCCATTATGTGGCAATGGAATGAGCATGGCCATGCATGGATCTAAGATTGCCGCTGCTCAGATCTCAGCGTTTCTTAAAAACAGCATTAGCAGAAAAGAAATGGAAAAAAATTATAGTAAAAACTGGAAAAAGAATTTTGAAACAAGGGTTGCTACAGGCAAATTTGTGCAGTATTTTTTTGGTAGAACTGCTGCAACAAATATGCTGGTAAAGATTATGAATAAGAGCAAGGTTTTAACCAATAAGCTGATTAATCTTACGCACGGAAAATCATTCTGATTAACCAATTTTTTCATCAACTTCTTTCATCAATCGATACATTTTTCTTGCATCTAATTGAAATTTTAAACCCTTCCAAAACGGCCATGGTTTTACAACATTTTCAGCATTGTATTTACTGATTGTATATAATGCCTTCCAGTGTTTTAAAATTTCTCTGTAAGCTCTGTTCAAGGTATAACCCGTATCATAAAAATGATTTGGCTCAGCGCCACAACCATTATATTCCAATATGGAAAAATTTTTGCCCTTCTGCAACTCTTCAATGTTGTTACACATAATATCGTAACGACCGTAAAAAAAATCATTTATGCCCAAGCTTATTTTATCAAATACTGCAACAAGATCATCGTTTATAAATTCTTTTAAATCTACAAAATGCGCACCTCTGTTGTGGTTGGCAGCATAACTTAAAATATACTTTTCGTTTTTGGGTAATATGCTGTTCCATCTTTCCGCATGGCGGCTGTGCAAATCATTATGCCGCATTTTTGCTTTTGGATTAAGCAACACAAGTTGCTCCAAGGTGTGTTTTCCATCACCCAAAACCTGTAACGGAATTTTGTGTAAAAATCCTGTAATTATTCCTCTTTTTTCCTTTGGGTGCCTTATGTGAAACACACTTACTTCGATAGGATAATGAACCATTTTTTGTACAATGTATTCAACAGGAACAACAGAATGATAATGTTTAAAAGAAGTTTCATCATCAATTTTTCTGAATAAAATACCCTGCCCGCCAATTTCAGGTTTTACAATAAGAGGATATTTAATACCAGAAATATTTAGTTTACTCAAAACTTCATCAAAAGTTTGTGCCGGCAGAATATTAAATGTTGTTGGATATAAATTCAGCGGCAGCAAATCATACATTTCTCTTTTAGGTTCGCCTTCCATACCGCCAAAAGTAAGCTTAGGATTGCTGGGCGTGAAAAACCAAACTGCACGTGATCGTATCATGTACCAAACCCAAAAAGGCGCCATGGGTGCATATATCAAGGCAAATGGCCACGCTTCCCAGTTCAATAATTTATCAATCGTATTTTTCAAAAGTAGAATTAATTTGTAAAAATAATTCCATTACAGCAAACACCAATCATAATTTGTTGCTTACTTTGTTTAATAATTTATATTACACATTTATGCATGTACCAATAATGGCCGAATTAATGGCCGCCGGCGAAACTCCTGAAATATTATTTTGGGTGGGCTGTGCCGGAAGTTTTGACCAGCGAGCACAAAAAATTACAAAAGCGTTTGCCACTATTCTAGAAAAAACAAATACCA
>JANXTG010000212.1 GCA_025352525.1 Ferruginibacter sp. | reverse complement strand
TATATTTATGACGAAAATAAATACGAAGAAACATTAAAATTGGTTGACAGTACTTCGTCTTACGCCCTTACAGGAGCAGTTATTGCGCAGGACAGATATGCGGTTGAACTTGCTGTGAACAAGCTTCGCAACAGTGCCGGTAACTTTTACATTAACGATAAACCAACCGGAGCCGTAGTAGGTCAGCAGCCTTTTGGCGGCGCCAGAGCGAGTGGTACAAACGATAAAGCCGGTTCGCAATTAAATTTATACCGTTGGTTAAGTGCCCGCACAATTAAAGAAACTTTTGTACCGGTGGTAGATTACAGGTACGGTTTTATGGAAGAAGCGTAAATAAATTTTTTTGGTTTCTCTTTAATCTTTATCAATTTTAGAGAGATCCATTTCTTTTAATAAAAATATTTTGTGCGTGTCCCGCATTGGCGGGTCGGGCTTTGTACTGCAATCTTTTTTTATCCCGCAAGGGCGGGACTTAAAAAAGGATTTCCGCTGCAATCCCTCACGCAATAACACAATGTTTATGGGTTTACGATATCTTTATTCTTTGGAAAAGATCAAAATAAAAGATAAAAACTAATATGCAAATCTTACTAACATCACCACAGTTTTTACTCATTGTAAACAGACTTGCGCAGCAATTAATTGAAAACGATGATAACATCAACGATACGGTATTTATTGGTTTGCAACCCCGTGGTGTTTATGTGAGTGATAAGATTATTGAACAGGTAAAATTGCTTTGTCCCGGTAAGGAAATAAAATATGGATTGTTAGACATTACATTTTATCGAGATGATGTTCGCACAGAAATTCACCTATCCAACAAAACAGAAATACCATTTAGTATTGATGGAAAAAAAGTTATTTTAATTGACGATGTGCTTTATACAGGTAGAACTATTCGTGCAGCTTTAGATGCGCTGCAGGATTTTGGAAGACCAAAAAAAGTTGAACTGTGTGTATTGATCAACAGAAGATTTGATAGAGAACTTCCCATACAACCTGATTATTGTGGTAAAACAATTGATGGGCAGTTTAACGAAAAAGTAAAGGTTGATAAAGAAAAAGGAGAGGTTGTAATTTATTAATCTTACACTTTTTGTGTAATATCTTTTTACCATTGTTACTTTCTATTTTTTACCATAGCTTCGCTTCTTAATGCAACTATCTACAAAACATCTTATAGGCATTAAAGAACTTTATGCGGAAGATATCACCCTCATTTTACAAACTGCCATACAATTTAAGGAAGTTTTACAACGGCCTGTTAAAAAAGTTCCATCGCTTCGAGATGTAACAATCGTCAATTTATTTTACGAAAACAGTACCCGAACCCGCATCTCTTTTGAACTTGCCGAAAAAAGATTGGGTGCCGACAGTATTAATTTCAGCGCTTCAGCTTCATCCGTTTCAAAAGGCGAAACATTGCTCGATACTGTTAATAATATTTTAAGTATGAAGGTGGATATGGTTGTAATGAGACACCAGGCTAGCGGTGCCGCACATTTTCTTGCAAAACATTTACCCGAAACTGCCATAGTTAATGCAGGTGATGGTACAAACGAACATCCAACCCAGGCATTATTAGATGCATTTTCAATACAAGAAAAAATTGGAGACCTTGCCGGTAAAAAAATTGTTTTGGTGGGAGATATCATGCACTCAAGAGTTGCATTAAGCAATATTTATTTATTGAAAAAAATGGGAGCGGAAATAATGGTTGCAGGCCCGCCAACTTTAATTCCAAAATATATAAAGGAAGCTTTAGGGGTTATAGTGGAGTACGATATTAAAAAAGCGTTGCAATGGTGCGATGTTGCCAACATACTTCGTATACAACTGGAAAGACAAAAGAAAGTGTTGTTTTCTACCTTAAGAGAGTACAATCTTGCCTACGGGGTTACAAAAAAATTGTTAGATGGATTAAGTAAAGAGATAGTCATTATGCATCCCGGGCCCATAAACCGTGGGGTAGAAATAGACAGTGATGTAGCTGATGGAAGCAATTCAATTATTTTACAACAGGTTGAAAATGGAGTCGCAGTTAGAATGGCAGTATTATATTTATTGGCAGAAAGAAAATAGACATATGATTTCTTATAAATATTTGAAGTAAATTATTTCAATAGGGATATCAATAAAAATTATTCATTATAAAATTATAATTCAGTGCGTATATGTCTTTTTCCCGGAACATTTGACCCTGTAACCCTTGGCCATACAGATATTATCAACCGTGCATTGCCATTGTTTGATAAAATTATTGTGGGCATCGGCAGAAATATAAATAAAACGCCGATGTTTAGCGACCTGCAAAGGATTGACTGGTTAAACGAAATTTACGCCGATAATGAAAATGTGCAGGCAGTTTTGTATGATGGCTTAACGGTTAATTGCTGTAAAGAGGTCGGGGCAAATTTTATATTAAGAGGTATTCGGTATGTCAACGATTTTGAATACGAAAAAGCAATTGCCGATATGAATCGTAGCCTCGCAGATAATATTGAAACGGTTTTTCTTACCTGTCTTCCGCAATTTACTTCTGTAGCATCTACCTTGGTAAGAGATGTTTTGCGAAATGGTGGAGATGTATCACCTTTTTTACCAAAAGCAGTAAATAGATCAATCAAAAAAATTTATAAAGTTGGCAAATAACCCTATTTGGTTTAATAAAAATTTAACCCTTGCAGATCTTCATATTACTGAGAACACAATGGGCACCCATCTTGGAATGGAATGGGTGGAAGTAGGAGATGATTATTTAAAAATGAGCATGCCGGTAGATGAAAGAACAAAACAGCCATACGGATTGTTGCATGGTGGCGCAAGCTGTGCTTTAGCTGAAACTATTGGTAGTGTTGCTTCTTATTATGTTTTAGATCCTTCAAAATCTATTTGTGTAGGGCTGGAAATAAATGCAAATCATATTCGCAGCGCAAAACAGGGCTTGGTTACAGCAACTGCAACCCGCCTTCACCTAGGCAGTACAACTCATGTGTGGGACATTAAAATACATGACGAGAATACCAAACTAATTTGTGTAAGCCGGCTTACGGTAGCCATTTTAAAAAGGCCTTCTTGATTTTTTAAAATTAAGGAGCATCAAAAAATACAGTTAAAATATCTTTTATGTTTTGATAGGTATTTGCCATTGGCTCATTAATGTTGCGAGTATGTATCCATTTTACATCTGTAATATCCTCTTCCGTTTGTGCTTTAATATCTTGTTGTTCGTTGCTTAAAAAATAAAACCAATGGCTGGTCTTTAATACCATTGCTTTATTTTCTTCATAAATATGGTAGGTTTCTCCAATTTTATGTTTAAGAATTAAATTTTTCACGCCGGTTTCTTCTTCAATTTCCCTTGCAGCACAAATTTCCGGGGTTTCATCATTTTCTATTTTACCCTTTGGTAGATCCCATTTACCTCTCCTAAAAATAAAAAGCAACTCCTTTTCTTCGTTTTGCACAATTCCTCCGGCAGCTTCTATATTGGTAAAATGAGTAAATAAAACGGCTTTTGCATGGTCAATGTTATCTACCTGTATGATTACTTCTTTCTTGTCTGTTTTTAATGCATTTAAAATAGTATCTACTTTTATTAAGTCTTCGTCACTAATAAAAAGCACATTATTTTGAGTAGATTTTCTTTTAAGTTCAGCAGATAATTCATCTGTTATGTAAATGGGAGATTCATCAACAAAAATTTTTATTTGCATAAAATTATTTTAGCGTGAAAATAAACCTTCTGTCTTACAATGATTTGCCATCCTGTTATCTTTGTTTTAATAATTTAATTTAAAACTATGAATACAGCTACTGAAGCCATTGCGGAAAAGTTATTACAGATAAACGCTGTAAAATTAAATATTGAGCAACCCTT
Source organism: Ferruginibacter sp. (assembly GCA_025352525.1). Lineage (GTDB taxonomy): Bacteria > Bacteroidota > Bacteroidia > Chitinophagales > Chitinophagaceae > Ferruginibacter. The sequence goes on along the minus strand of JANXTG010000212.1, from coordinate 1,512 downwards.
TACTTGGGCAAGCGGATGGAAGAGTCCAATTTATTGCGATAATCGCAGAGCGCTCGGCTATCCTTATGTGAGGGATTTTATTAAAAGTGAATTATGCGCGGTCATATTTGAACAATTTGCGAGTGCCGATGCTATTGCTGGTGTAGCAACAGCCGGAATATCTTGGGGAGCCATGGCTGCAGATCAGCTAAAACTTCCATTTATGTATGTAAGACCGAAGCCAAAAGAGCATGGAATGGGTAACCAAATTGAAGGCTTGTACGAGAAAGGTCAACGTGTAGTGGTTGTAGAAGATTTAATTTCTACAGGTAAAAGCAGCTTGCAGGTTTGTGGTGTACTCCAAAATGAAGGTATTGTAATTGAAGGAATGGTATCTATTTTTAATTATGGATTTGCCCACGCTGAGGCTGCCTTTGAAAGTGCAGGTATAAAAATTCATTCACTTAGTAACTATGAGTCTTTAATAAATCATGCAAAGTCAAATGGCTCTATATCCGACAAACAATTAAATTCTTTGTTAAACTGGCGGGAAAACCCATCAGAATGGGGTAAATAAAATAATTTTATTAAAATAAATTTTTAAATGAAATATGTACAACTGACCTTTTTAAGTTTGCTATTGTTTTGTGTTACAAGTATGGCACAGCAAAAAACTTCAGGTAAAGCAATAATAAGCACCCCAGGAATGTTTACGGAAGAATGCAAAGCTAAAATTGAACAATCCTTATTTAAACAGTACGGAATTGTTGCTTACAAAGCTGACTTAAAGAAGAAGAATGTAACCGTTACATGGCTGACAGACAGAACTGATATTGAGCAAATAAAAACTATGATAGCTAATGTAGGTTTTAATGCGGATGATGTTATTGCTGATGAAACAGCCTTTAAAAGATTATCTCCAACCTGTAAAACGCCCCCAACTCCTATTATAAAAAAACCTTAGACTTTTAAAAAGCATAAAAAAAATAGCGATCTTAAAATGATCGCCTTTTTTATGCAATAAGGTTTAATATTCTTCTCAGTCTTGCATAAAATCAAGTACTATTTAAACATAGAAAAATTTTGAATACTTTTATAATCTACAGGAAAACTTTTATAAATACCTGCCTTTCCAACTTTTACAGATCCTAAAACTCTTACTGAAACACTTTTATTTAACATAGAAGTAATTCCGTTTTTAAGCAGATTTTTTACGTCCAGATCAAGCTTTAGTGGAATAGTAAAAACATCTCTTTTAGAAATAGTAACCTGGACATCCTGAGAGGAGTGCCCCAAAAAAGTGCTATCTACAAAAACGTCCAAATCTGTTCTATTCAATTGAAGCCCAAAATTATTAGGGTTATAATATACCAAATCCACTTTTAGTGCTGCTCCTGCAAAAGATAATTTATCCAACGTAAGATTTTTAAATTCTCTGAATTCTAATGATTTTGGTTCATGACAAGATGACTGTAATCCTAAAAATAAAATTGAAACCAAAGCAAAAAGTGGAAATATTTTTTTCAAAGTAAA
>JANXTG010000169.1 GCA_025352525.1 Ferruginibacter sp. | reverse complement strand
GGGTTAAAAAATATTTTTACAAGAGTGGAGTTTTTAAAAGGAACAGTAGATATTACTAGTGTTCCGGGAAAAGGAACGTCAGTGGCAATTTATATTCCCCTTTCGTAAATTTTTAAATAAAAAATCCCCCTGAAAATGAATTCAGAGGGACAATTATATTTTTATAAACATTTGTTTAGCCCAAGTAAGCCTTTAAAGCCCCACTATACCTTGCTTTTTGTAAACGCTTTATTGCACGCTCTTTAATCTGGCGAATTCTTTCTTTTGTAAGATCATACTTATGACCTATCTGTTCAATGGTTACTCCATTTTCGCCATCCAAACCAAAATATGCATTCACTATTTCTGCTTCTCGGGGACTTAAAGACTTAAGTACTCTGCGGATTTCATTTTTTAAAGAATCATGCATTACATCTTCATCTGTTTCAGAACCACCTTTTAGCAGATCTCCCATTGCAACATCTTCGGCTTCGTGCACCGGTGCATCTAATGAAGTGTGGCGTGTGTTACTTTGAAATATATTATTGATTTCAGTTTCACTCATTTCCAGCAATTCTGCCAATTCTTCAGTGGATGGCTCACGCTCATGCTCCTGTTCAAAAGCCATGTAGGCTTTGTTTGCTTTGTTGTAAGTTCCAATTTTATTTTGTGGTAAACGAACCAAACGACCTTGTTCGGCCAGAGCCTGTAAAATTGATTGGCGAATCCACCAAACTGCATAAGAAATAAATTTAAAGCCCTTGGTTTCATCAAAACGCTGTGCAGCTTTAATAAGACCTAAATTACCTTCATTAATAAGATCTGACAGAGAAAGTCCCTGATGTTGGTATTGCTTTGCAACAGAAACTACAAAACGTAAGTTTGCCTGTACAAGCTTATCAAGTGCACGCTGATCGCCCATTTTTATTTTTTGAGCAAGAATGGTTTCTTCCTCGGGAGTGATCATTGATATTTTAGAAATTTCCTGCAGATATTTTTCAACAGCTTGAGAATCACGGTTGGTAATCTGGGTTGCGATTTTTAATTGCCTCATTGTATGATTTATATTCTAGGGTGAAGTGCATTATATAAAATGCAAATGCAAAGCTACAGAATTAAAGCTGCCCTGCAAAAAATATGACTCAATAAATTTTGTTTTTTCAATTATTATATTTATATGCAAATATCGTGCTAAAATTTTTTTACAAAGTATACATCTCATGAAAATATAAACGAGATTTTATGATCGTTTAGAAATAATGTTATCAACAATTTGAACAAAATTTTTTCTTCTTTACTCTTTCTCTTTTTTACATTTGTTAAATGATAGATTTACGCTCAGATACTTTTACCAAACCTTCTCCCGATATGTTGAAGGCTATGTTTAACGCCCAAGTAGGCGATGATGTTTTTGGGGAAGACCCCACAGTAAACGAATTAGAAAAATATTGTGCAGAACTGTTTGGCATGGAGGCCGCTGTATTTTGCCCAACAGGCACAATGACAAATCAGATTGCTATTAAATGCCATACCCAGCCGGGCGATGAAGTTATTTGTGATAAAGTGAGCCATGTTTATATATATGAAGGAGGTGGTATAGCATTTAACAGCGGCTGCCAGGTAAAAACAATTAATGGTACCCGAGGTTTAATAACTGCTGAAGATGTTGTTTCTTCAATAAATCCTGATGACGTTCACAAAGCGCATTCATCGTTGGTTGTGCTGGAAAACACGGGCAACCGTGGCGGAGGAAGTTGTTATGAAATAGAAGATATTTTACAAATACAGGAAGTGTGCAAAGAGCATGGGTTAAAACTGCATTTAGATGGTGCCCGGCTTTTTAATGCTTTGGTTGCCAAAAAACAAAAGCCCTTACAATATGGTGAAATGTTTGACAGTATTTCAATATGTTTAAGCAAGGGTTTAGGCACACCTATTGGAAGTGTATTATTAGGAAAAACTGATTTTATAAAAAAAGCGAGGCGAGTAAGGAAAGTAATGGGCGGCGGCATGAGACAGGCGGGATATATTGCTGCAGCAGGTTTATTTGCTCTACATAATAATGTGGAAAGGCTGGCTGAAGACCATCAGCATGCAAAGCAAATTGCTGAAGCGCTACTCAATAAAGATTTTACAGGTAAAATGATGCCTGTAGAAACAAATATTGTAATTTTTGAAGTGTTGGAAGATTACACTGCTCCCGAATTTTGCAAAAGAATGAAGGAATACGGTATTTTATGTTTGCCAATTTCGCCCAATCAGGTAAGAATGGTAACCCATTTGGATGTTACCAATGAAATGGTAAAAGAACTTTTAGAAACGATTGCTGCCTTTTAAAAGTAACCGGATTAATTGAATTTTTTATTACCTAAAAATGCCTTTTATGTTTCCAGCAATAAATCCCACAAAAACAAAAGCATGGGAAAAACTTACAGCCGATTATCAAAATAAAAAAAATATACAGATTGCTGATCTGTTTAAACAAGACAGCAATCGTTTTCAAAACTATTCTATTCAAACCAATCATATTTTATTTGATTACTCAAAGAATATGATTGATCAAACAATACTATCCAATTTACTGGATCTTGCAAATGAATGTAAACTTGCGGATGCTATAATTGCAATGTTTGAAGGTGAAAAAATAAATCAAACAGAAAACCGTGCAGTATTACACACAGCTCTTCGTAATTTTTCAGGCAATCCTGTTTTAAATGATGGGAAAGATGTAATGCCTGAAATTGATGATGTATTGCAACAGATGAAAAGCTTTTGCAATGAAATTCATTCCGGCATATGGAAAGGCTATACCGAAAAAAAAATAAAATACATTGTAAACATTGGTATTGGAGGAAGTGATCTTGGACCCGTGATGGTAACCGAAGCACTAAAACCATATTGGATTGAAGGCATACAACCATACTTTGTAAGTAACGTAGATGGAACACATATTGCAGAAATTTTAAAAAAAATTACTGCTGAAGAAACTGTTTTTTTAATAGCAAGCAAAACATTTACCACACAGGAAACCATGACCAATGCACATACTGCACGAACATGGTTTCTGCAAAATGGCGGAAGCGAAAAAGACATAGCCAAACATTTTATAGCGCTAAGTACCAATAAAAAAGACGTGGTAGATTTTGGTATTGATGAAAAAAATATGTTTGTATTTTGGAATTGGGTTGGTGGCCGCTACAGCCTTTGGAGTGCTATAGGTTTAAGTATTGCAGCAACTATCGGCTATAACAATTTTGAAGAATTGCTTAAAGGAGCTCATGAAACAGACAAACATTTTAAAGAGACTTCCTTCGATAAAAATATACCTGTTTTAATGGCGCTTGTTGGTATTTGGTACAGAAATTTTTATGGTACAACCAGTGAAGCTATTTTACCTTACGATCAATACATGCACAGGTTTGCTGCATACTTTCAACAAGGAAATATGGAAAGCAACGGCAAACATGTTGACAGAAACGGAAGTGTTACAGATTATAATACAGGCGGTGTTATTTGGGGTGAACCTGGCACAAACGGACAACATGCATTTTACCAGCTGCTGCACCAGGGAACTGAATTAATTCCTGCAGATTTTATAGCTGCAGCAGAAAGCCATAACCCAATTGGCGATCACCAAATGAAATTAATGAGCAATTTTTTTGCACAGCCCGAAGCTTTAATGAACGGCTCAGACAATGAAAATCCTTACCGGGTTTTTGAAGGAAACAGACCAAGCAATTCTTTTTTAATTGATAAAATAACACCGTTTACATTGGGCGAATTAATTGCTCTTTATGAGCACAAAATTTTTGTGCAAGGCGTAGTTTGGAATATTTATAGTTTTGACCAATGGGGAGTTGAATTAGGCAAAAAACTTGCAGTAAATATTCAGGAAGAATTGGTAAATGATAATGTTGTTACGAGCCACGACAGCAGTACAAATGGATTAATTAATGCTTTTAAAAAATTGCGTAGATTATAAAAGTTTAAATAAAATCAAAATGAAAAAAATTCAAAGTTTTATCTGCTTTCTTTTTATAACAGCATTTGCAAGTGCTCAGGATAGTTCACTGATTCTAAAAAATTATAAAGAATTTAAAATTCCTTCAATTAAATTATTTAAAAAACCGGATTATTTAAATGGTGATTTAAATGAAAAAGATTTTACTATAATAAACTCGTTTTACAAAAACGATACTGTAATAATTTTGCCATTAGATAATATGCCCTGTTATATTCCTGATATGTCAAAAGTTAGTAAAATGCCAAACCTGCAATCCAAAGGTATAGCTGTTAATATTCCAAATAAAATAATTGTTGAATCAAAATAAAAAGCCTCCGTTTTTTCGGAGGTTTTTTATCTGTCTGTATTTTTTAATTACCATTTATCTACTTCTTCAGTACTTCCATTATCCAAAGGAACAACAGGCTCTTCAGAAACATGAATCTTTTCTATCGGGTTTTCTTTAAATTCTTCTGTAGCATCTACATTCATTGATGAAGGCGACTCTGCAGGTATTAATACAGCTGCATTTTGTTCATCCCCTTCGTAAGGAGTATCATGGTTGAATGCATCAAAATCAAAATCAGGCATTAAATCAGTTTTTACATAATCTACAGCTTCAGTAAGCCCTTTAATAAATTTATTAAAGTCTTCTTTATACACAAAAATTTTATGGCGGTCATACCCATCAGAATCAAATCTTTTTCGGCTCTCTGTTATAGTTAAATAAAAATCACTTCCACGTGTTTCTCTTACATCAAAAAAATACGTTCTACGCTTTCCCGCTTTAATTCGCTTACTGTAAACACTTTCCTGTTTTCTGTCGTTGTTATCGTTTGGTTCGTACGCCACTGTTTGGGTTGTTTTAAATTAATTTGTAAATAAATGTTCTTAACAAAGATAAAAATGTTTTTGAATTAGCAAAATTTATATCAACATAAAAATATGGCTTCTCCGCTATTTTAAATTATCTGTTTCCTGTTGTTTTTGATACATTTTAAAATACAGACCTTTTGTTGCCATTAAACTTTCGTGGGTACCTTGTTCAACAATATTACCATCATCCATTACCACAATTTTATCAAAATTAAACAACGAAAAAATACGATGGGTGATAATAACAGCCGTTTTATCTTTTAAGTAATTGTACAAATTTCCAATAATTTCATTTTCTGTTCGTGCATCTACAGCGCTTAAACAATCATCAAATATAACTATCTCTGGTTTTTTTATTAAAGCGCGGGCAATTGAAATGCGTTGTTTCTGGCCTCCACTTAATGTTACTCCACGTTCTCCCACCAAAGTTTCAAATTTTTCATCAAAATTATTTATTTCATTAAATATACTTGCCTGCTTTGCAGCTTCAAAAACATCTTCTTCGGTAGCATTTTTTTCTCCAAAACGAATGTTGTTTTTTATGTTGTCGCTGAAAAGAAACACATCCTGCGGCACGTAACTTATTTGAGATCTGATAGATTGTGTTTTTAAAGTATTTATATTTTGATCATTATACGTAATGCACCCGGAGTCTACGTTGTACATCCTTAACATTAATTGTGCAATGGTGCTTTTTCCGCAGCCCGTTTTACCAATAATGGCAACTTTCTCTCCCCTATTTATTTTTAAGGTAAAATCTTTTATTGCATGAATACCTGTGTGGGGATAAACAAAATTAATGTTGCTGAAATTTATGTTTCCTTCCAGTTTTATATCTTTTGCAGATTGTTCATCTTTAATAACAGGTTCAGTTAATAGAAATTCGTTAATGCGTTTTTGAGAAGCAACAGCACGTTGTGTCATACTCGCCGTCCAGCCAATAGCACTTACAGGGAAAGTAAGCATTTGAATATACAACACAAATTCTGCTATTTTACCAACCGATGCTCCCGGCACATTGTGCACCACATCTAATCCGCCAACCAATATTGTAATTAAGGTACTTAGTCCAATTAACAAGCCCATTGATGGAAAATAGATTGCTTCAGTTTTTGCTAAGCTTAATGCATTGCCACGGTAAGCCTCGCTGTTTACGCTAAAAAAATTGAGCATGGCCTTTTCCTGAACAAATGATTTAATAACCCTGATCCCTGAATAAGACTCCTGTGCATTTGTAGTTAGATCACTTAGCAGGGATTGTATGCGCTCACTTTTTTTATTGATGATGGTGTTTACAAAATAAATGGCAAAAGCCAGTAATGGCAATGGTCCGAGAGCAAGCAAAGTCAGCTTTACATCTGACCTTATCATAAAATAAAGGCTAAATCCGATGATTGCAGCAAGGTTTATAAAATACATAATTGCCGGGCCGGTGTACATTCTTACCCTACTTACATCTTCAGAAATACGGTTCATTAAATCTCCTGTGCTATGTGTTTTATAAAAACCAGTATCTAATCTTTGATAGTGTGCAAAAATTTCATTTTTCTGATCAAACTCTATGTGGCGGCTCATTACTATAATCGTCTGCCGCATTAAAAACATAAAAAATCCACTTATTAAAGCAATCACCATCAGTATTAAACCGGTATATAAAATTCTCGCCTGAAAAGATTCTTTATTAAAAAAGTCAATAATTTTTCTTACCGTAAAATCATAATTATAAAGATGTGATGTATCAACCGGCGCATTTTTTCCATTTAAAACGGTTACAACAGAATTAACCACATAACCGGTAAGCTGTGGAGATAAAATTCTAAAATAATTGGTAAGAATAACAAATAAAATTCCAAGAAAAAAAGAATATTTATATTTTTTAAAATATTTATTAAGGGTAGAGAGTTGCGTCATTATTTACAAAAATAATAAATTTTGATGGCATACAATATTTGCTTTTTGTAAATGTCTTCAGAAAAAATGAACAGTTTTTATTTTGTAGATTAATAATAAATTCATTTTTCTTTAAAATTTAAAACTCTTTTGTTTTTAAAATTTGAAACCTTATTTTTGCAACGGAGAGCTGGCAGAGTGGTCGATTGCGGCAGTCTTGAAAACTGTTGAGGTGAAAGCCTCCTGGGGTTCGAATCCCTAGCTCTCCGCTTATATAGATAACAATCTTCATCAAATCCTTGCAAACTCAATGTTTTCAAGGATTTTTTATTTGTAGCAACCTCCAAATCATTCAAATGAGCACAAATAAAAATGGTCTATTGCGAGACCTTTTAAAAACTTTTTCTGAGGTCTCGCTAAATTTCTTAAATCTTTTGCCACACTGCGATTCAGTGAAAATAAATATTTGGTTTTTTCCAATATTTTGAATAAAAAATCCATAAAATGCTAAAAAATGAACAATGCTATGGACCTGTCTTTTCAGGCAAAATCCTCAACTATCAATTTTAATTTATTCGCAAATTTCTGTATTGAATATTAATTTTAAAAGAGGAGATCAATATTTACGAACAAGAAAACTTCTAATTAAAGTGTAGCAAAATAAATACTAATAAAAATGTTAACTTAAACAAACCCATTTGTAATACTTGCAACGTTATTGGAGTATTTAAATTATTATTCTGAATATTTATTTAACTAATTATTTGTTAGCTTTCTTTACTAGTCGTAAACGAATTTTCAAACAATCAATAATTCATTTACTTTAATTTTGAACTTAAATAATAAGCTAGTAAATAAAGTCTTATCATAGATTAGGTTTAGTAACCAAATGGCCAACCCTTTACTGAACTTTCTTTGGCAAAAGCATTACAGCCTTAGAAAAAACAGTAGATTTTTGTTACCGTTCGGTACCATTTATTAGAGAATAAAAGGGTAAAAAGTTTTTTATTTTAGTTATA
>JANXTG010000166.1 GCA_025352525.1 Ferruginibacter sp. | reverse complement strand
GTAGCTTTTTTTCGATAGTCTTGATTTTTTTGTTACTTTTTTTATCAAGAAAAAAAGTAAATGGAGTCTTATTAATAGAACTTAAATAAACAAATAAGGAACCTGATTTTGGTTTAATCAATGAAAAAACTTTTGCTATATATTGTTTTAATTAGCTACTCAATAGTAATAATTAAACCTGCGCTTCCTTATGTGTCAGATTTTATAGGGCACGTTTTATTTTACCAGCAACATTTGGCAACCGTCCATTTTGAAAACGGTAAATACCATTTACACAAAGAGGTTGCAAAAAATATAAAGGAAGAAAATTCAGGCAAAAATTCACTTCCTGAAAAAAAGAAAATTACAACAGAGGAATTTGCAGGTGCTTTAGGCAATGCAAGTTTGTTGTATTCATCCATTAATGATGTTGCTTATGGCAGTTACCGGCAACAACATATTTATGCGCCATACCTGCCATACAATTATCCGCCTCCCCGAGTTTAAACAGAAATATTTTTATTAACAGGCTTTCTTTTTTCATTTTTTGAAGAGGAGAAAGTGCTGTATTTATTATCTGTTTAAATAACTTTTTATGAACAAAATTTATGTACGGCTGTTTTTTATATTTACTGCTGTATGCTCTTTATCTTATACATCCTCTGCACAAAAAATTATACGGGGAACTGTTATAGATGCAATAAGCAAACAACCATTGAGCCTAGCTTCTATTGTTACGGATAAAAATGAAAGAACATTATCTGATGAGAATGGCAATTTCATTTTAAAATTAAATGCTTTAAATAGTAACACTACAGTTTCTCATATTGGTTTTAAAACCACAACCATGCGTTTAGATTCGGCAATAACTATCCAAATAGAAATGCAGCCAGATGCATTAAAATTAGAAGATATACAATTGCAATCTTCCGGCTTCACCAAGTTTAGTACTTTAGCCAAAGTAGATCTGGCACTAAATCCCGTAAAAACCACGCAGGATTTATTAAGACTTGTGCCGGGTTTATTTATTGCACAACATGCGGGCGGGGGCAAAGCAGAGCAGATTTTTTTAAGAGGGTTTGATTGTGACCACGGTACAGATGTACAGGTAAGTGTAGATGGTATGCCGGTAAATATGGTAAGCCATGCACACGGCCAGGGTTATGCTGATGCTCACTTTATTATCCCTGAAACAATCAATAATATTGACTTTGGTGCCGGTCCGTATTACACAGAGCATGGCAATCTTAATACTGCCGGCTATGTAGCATTTTCTACCTTTAAAAGTATACCAAAAAGCATGGTGAAATTAGAAGGCGGCAGGTTTAATACTGCCCGTGGTTTGGTGATGCTGGATTTATTAAAGAAAAATAAAACAAACCAGAGTGCCTATGTAGCAAGCGAATTTTATTATGGCGATGGACCTACCGAAAACAAACAGAATTTTAAGCGCTTTAATATTTTCGGAAAATACAACGCAGCTATAAATAATACAACCAATATATCTTTCTCCGCTTCAGCATTTAAAAGCAACTGGAATGCAAGTGGGCAAGTACCAACCCGGGCTGTTGAAGATGGTACAATAGGGCGTTTTGGAAGTATAGATCCAACCGAAGGTGGCAATACAGAAAGGTATAATGCCAATGTAGTTTTGCAAAAGCAATTTAGAAATGGAAGTACATGGGAGAATCAACTTTTTTATAACAGGTATAAATTTAGCCTCTTTTCAAATTTTACTTACTTCTTAAATGATCCAATAAACGGAGATGAAATAAACCAGGCTGAGGCTAGAAATATTTATGGCTTCAACTCAAAACTTAAAGAAAAAAGATATTTTGGAAACCTCATCCTTACAAGTACAGATGGCATTGGAGTAAGAAGTGATGCTACAAACGGAAGCAAGTTGGCTCATGTAGTCAAACGTCAATTCTTGGCTTATGTAAAATATGGAAACATAAAAGAAACAAATGCTTTTGCATTTACAGACCAGCAGGCAAGCATTGGCAAATTTGTAATAAATGCGGGCGTACGATTTGATTATTTTAGATTTGGTTATTTTGACAGACTAAAAGGGACTGATTTGCCTTCTCAAAATAAATCGATCGTGAGCCCCAAATTTAATGTACAATTTAATGTAGATAAGAATGTGCAGTTGTATGTAAAAGCCGGTAAAGGGTTTCACAGCAATGACAGCAGAGGCGTAACAGCAAATGATGGTGTTGATATTTTGCCTGCCGCATATGGAACAGATTTGGGCATCATTTTAAAACCTACCAAAAACCTATTTTTAAATGTAGCCGTTTGGAACCTTTATTTAAAGCAGGAATTTGTTTACGTAGGCGATGATGGAAATGTTCAGGCAAATGGTCGTTCTAAAAGAGAAGGAATTGATATTATTGCACGCTATCAGTTTTCAAAATATTTGTTTGTAAATGCCAATGTAAATTTTACAAAACCAAGATCAAGAGATGCTGAAAAAGGTGCAGATTATATTCCGTTAGCTCCCATTGCAACTACTACCGGCGGTCTGTTTTACAAAAAAACCACAGGTTTTAATGGAAGCTTAACTTACCGCTATATAAAAAGCCGTCCTGCAAATGAAAACAATTCAATTGTTGCAAAAGGTTATTTTTTAGTGGATGGCGCAGTCAATTATACCAAACCTAAATATGAAATTGGTTTATTTGTTGAGAATATATTTAATGTAGATTGGAACGAGGCGCAGTTTGCAACAGAAAGCCGTTTAAAAAATGAACCTGCAGCAATAACTGAATTAAATTTTACACCGGGTACACCCGTTTTTGCAAGGTTAAAACTGGCTGTATTCTTTTAAATAAAATGGTTAACCCCGTCAATGTTTACCATGCATTGGCGGGAGTTATTAATTTAAACAGGTTGAAATATAATTTAATAATTTAGGGTATGAATCAAAGCTATTTTAAATTTCATTGCCGCATTATCGGTTGTATGATCTTGTTTTTTCTTCTAAGCCAATCGTTGATGGCGCATGATGTGGAAGGGCTTTCAAAACTGAGTAAAACGGATGTGGCATTTATTTACCTGCAACTTGGTTATACGCACATATTACCTCTTGGTGTAGATCATATTTTGTTTGTGATATGTCTGTTTTTACTTAACCCAAAACTTAAACCGATTCTATGGCAGGCAACGGCTTTTACAGTTGCACACACCATTACGCTTGGGTTGGCAATGTATAAAGTTATAAAACCCCCAACAAGTATTGTAGAGCCGGTTATTGCTTTATCGATTATGTACGTTGCACTGGAAAATATTTTCTCTACTAAATTAAAAGCCAGCAGAATCGGCATCGTCTTCCTTTTTGGATTGATACACGGAATGGGCTTTGCAAGTGCACTTACAACTTTAGGGTTACCCCAAAACGGATATTTTACATCACTTATAATGTTTAACCT
>JANXTG010000164.1 GCA_025352525.1 Ferruginibacter sp. | reverse complement strand
GCGGGATAGAAGTGAATATCCTTTTTATATCGCTTCAGCGAATAAAAAGATAGCAACGGATAGCCCGGACAACTGTTGAGAAAAGAACTTTTACTTACCGCCAAAATCTTGCTGTTTTTAAACCTTTATATTTGCAGCCTTAAGAAAAAAAGATATGTTTAACAAACGCACCAAAATAAAACGACTGCTGGAAGGCGATAAAGCAAATTTTGAAACAACGGTAATGGGCTGGGTTCGTACGTTTAGAAACAACCAGTTTATTGCATTAAATGATGGCAGTACCAACAATAATTTACAGGTAGTTGCTAACCTTGGTTTGTTGGATGATGCAACAATGAAACGCATTACCACAGGCGCTTGTATAAAAGCAACGGGAGAAATTATTGAATCGCAGGGCAAAGGCCAAAGGGTTGAATTAAAAGCATCGGCGATAGAAATTTTAGGCGATAGCGATGCTGAAAAATTTCCTTTACAGCCAAAAAAACACAGCCTGGAATTTTTGCGGGAAATTGCTCATTTACGCATGCGCACCAATACATTTGGAGCCATTTTTAGAATACGCCACAGCTTGGCTTTTGCAGTGCATAAATTTTACAACGACCGTGGTTTTGTTTGCATGCATACGCCAATTATAACCGGCAGCGATGCTGAAGGTGCAGGCGAAATGTTTAAAGTAACTACGCTTCCGCTTGATGGAACTGCGCCAAGAAATGATGATGACAGCATTAATTACAAAGAAGATTTTTTTGGAAAAAGCACCAACCTCACTGTTAGCGGGCAATTAGAAGGCGAACTTGCTGCAATGTCGTTCAGCGATATTTATACTTTTGGACCAACGTTTCGTGCAGAAAACAGTAATACTACAAGGCACCTTGCAGAGTTTTGGATGATAGAACCCGAAGTTGCTTTTAACGACCTGGAAGATAATATGAACCTTGCAGAAGACTTTATAAAATACATTATAAAGTATGCAATGGATAACAACGCAGATGATCTGGCTTTTCTTGCACAACGTTTGGAAGAAGAAGAAAAACAAAAGCCACAGAACGAGCGCAGCGAAATGGGTTTGATAGATAAATTGAAATTTGTGGTAGACAATGATTTTGAAAGATTGACCTATACAGAAGCCATCGAAATTTTACGGGAAAGCAACCACAATAAAAAGAAAAAGTTTCAATATTTAATTGAAGGTTGGGGAACAGATTTGCAAAGCGAACATGAAAGATATTTGGTAGAAAAACATTTTAAAAAGCCTGTTATTCTTACGGACTATCCAAAAGAAATAAAGTCGTTTTACATGCGCCAAAATGATGATGGAAAAACGGTGGCAGCAATGGATATTTTAGCTCCCGGCATTGGCGAAATTGTAGGTGGTTCACAAAGAGAAGAAAGGCTTGATAAATTATTGCAACGCATGGAAGAAATGCATATTCCTGTGGAAGAAATGAATTTTTATTTAGATACACGTCGCTTTGGTAGCTGCCCGCACGCAGGCTTTGGACTTGGGTTTGAGCGATTGGTATTATTTGTTACGGGTATGACAAACATACGGGATGTAATTCCTTTTCCAAGGTATCCGAAGAGTGCGGCGTTTTAGTTTTGAACCACAAAGGCTTCAAGTTAATAAAGAAACACTAAGGTTTTCAACAAATAATTTTATAGCACGAAGAGTTGAAAAAAGAACACAGAATGATTTTTTACTTAGTGTGCTTTGTGTTGTATTTCCTTTGTGTACTAAGTGTTTAATTCTTTCAATACTAAAAAAAATTTTTAAACGTAAGCATCACTGCTTGCGTTTTTTCTTTTTATTTTTAATCGCTCATCAATTACTTGTATCTTTTCTTTAAATATTTAACTTTTTTAGAAACAGGCAATGAAACCTCTAAAATACCTCGATTATATACTCAACCCATTAGAAGAACTGCTGCGCACAAAAAAAAGTATTGCAGGTAAATCCTACAGCGGCACCTACACGCACAGAGCCTGAAGAAATTATAATTACAGTCTTTGAATATGATAAAGAAAAAATGACCTATCATAAATTGAAGAAAGTAGAAGAGGTATATACATTTTTACAATCACCATTTAAAAAATGGATAAATATTGATGGGCTGCGAAAAGATGCTGTAGAAAATATTTGCAATCATTTTGGGATTCATCCGCTGATTGCTGAAGATATTTTGAGCATTGGTCAGCGACCAAAAATGGATGAAATAGATGGATTGATGTATTGCTTGCTTAACATGCTTTCTTTCAACGAAAAAATTTCCGGCGTAGAAACAGAACAGGTGAGTATTATTTTAGGAAACAATTTTGTAATAAGTTTTCAGGAAGATCCGTTTAATCCATTAAGAGAGAAATTAAAGATTGCCGGCAGCAAAGTCCGTCAAAATAATTCAGATTTTCTTTTTTATTCTTTGCTGGATTATATAGTGGATTATTATTTTATTGTGATGGAAAAAATGGGTGAAAAAATTGAGTTACTGGAAGAAGACATCATTAAAAATTCAAACAACAAAAGTCTGGTAAAAATAAATATGATTCGCAAAGAAATGATTTTGCTGAAACGTAGTATTGCTCCGGTAAGAGAATTGATTAGTGGAATATTACGCAGCGAGAGCGAGCTGATTGAAGAAAAAACCGAAAAATATTTCAAGGATGTTTATGACCACATTATACAGGCAAATGACCTTTCAGAAAACTACAGAGATATGATGATGAACATGCAGGATTTATATTTAAGCAATGTAAACCTTCGTATGAATGAGGTTATGAAAGTGATGGCAGTAGTAACCTGTTTGCTGGCACCGGCAACCGTTATAGGCGGAATTTTTGGGATGAATTTTGACACAATTCCTTTGCTACATAATAAATGGGGCTTTTTTTTATCGGTAGGTTTAATGCTTTTTGTGCCAATACTAATGGTGCGGTCTTTTAGAAAACGAGGATGGTTTTAAAATCCTCAAAAAATTATTTTCAGGATGTGCACGAATAATAATACAATCATTTATTTTATTCTGTACTAAAACGAAAAGATATTTTAAATGCTGTCAGAAGAAATATGAGTTATGGGGGCTTTCTTTTTATAAACCGGCACTGTGCTGCATGGTTCACCATACATAATACTTTTTGCAACGGGTCTTAGTTTTTGTGTAATGGCAACATATGCAGATTCACCAATGGGCAATTCTCCGCAACCTTTTATTACAAGTCTTGCCTCATTATACATAGCTGTATTTATTTGTTCAATATTGCGCAACAATACTTTTTCTTTTGCAAAAGGTTCTGTACCGTAAATTATTTCTTTTGCAATTGGCTGCAGTAAACTTGCCACTAGCATATATGCCCATCTCGGTATTACAGCATCAGCACTGCAGGTAAGTGCTACAATTTTGTTTGAATAAATTTCAGTATCCAATATTTTAAGTGCTTCTCTAAAATCTTTTTCTTTTAGAATTAAACCCATAAAAAGATAATCCTTTAAATTAAAAACAATCACTTCTTCTTTCGGATAATAATCTTCCAAGTTTAATGTTACAATACCACTTTCCGCTACTTTATTTACAAATGTTGTCAGCATAAAGCAAAATTAAATTAATTTGGTTTGCTTCCTCATATTCTTTATTTTCTGACAACAACATTAACAAATAAAAACCCGGTTGAAAAATTCAACCGGGTTTATTTATCAATTTTGATTTTTTAGAAAAACTTTGCTCGAGTATCTTTTATATCTGCCTGTTTTCTCAAAGCTTCAAACCAGTTATTTGTTTGCTGGCGAATAGCCGCAAAGCGTGCTGTTGTTTGTGCTACTTTTTCATTTGCAGAAGGTTCAGCTTTTTGTTGAACTCCTAATACTTTTACCAAATAAACACCACTTGTTCCAATTATAGGTAAAGATGCTTTTGTTGTATATTCTTTATTGAACGCTGCACCAATTACTTTTGGCTCTGCACCGATGCCATTAATAATTCTGCCTGCCATTGTTATGGTTGAGTCCGCACCTGCACTAAGAACTTGTTTGTTATAAGCCGCTGCTGCAGTTTCCAAAGTAGGTGTTGCACCCAATTTAGCGGTAATTAGTTCTGCTTTTTTCCTGTTTCTCACAATCGCTTCAGCACCAACTCTTGCTGTAGCTGCATCTTGTGTTCCTTCCTTGTAAATTTTATTTACGGTTGCAACAACAAAATCATCTCCTATAACAATTGGTTCACTCACATCTCCTTGTTTTGCTTCAAAAGACCACCTAACTAAAGATCTTGCATCTTGCATACTGCCTACGGTAAAATCATTTTCTTTTAAAGTTGTTGGAAACTCAACTAAGCTAAGCCCGTTTTTAGCCGCATAATCATTCAGGGATTTTGCATTTTTTTGTGCAGCAGCTTTTGATGATGCAAGACTGGCAGCATTTATTGTTTCATCGCTTGATAAAATTGGTTTTGCCAAAAATGCTATTTTGTAAGCCGGTTTAAAATTACTTTGAGCTAATATATCTATGACATGATAACCGAATTGTGTTTTTACAACGGCCTTTTCTCCAACACTTCTATTAAATGTAAAATCGTTAAATTCTGCTACCATTGCGCCATATCCAAAAGTTCCGAGATCACCGCCTTTCGCTGAACTTCCATCAGAAGAAAATTTTAAGGCCAAGGCTCCAAAATCTGCTCCTGATTTTATTGCAGCCAAAATGCTGTCAGCAAGTTTTTTTGCAACCGAGTCTGTTCTTATAGGCTTTCCTGTTTGTGGATCATTAACACCAATTAAAATGTGGCGTGCTTTTACACTATCAGGCAATTGTTTAGTGCCGATTATTTTTGCCAGTGTATAATTTTTGCCATCTAAGTATGGTCCTGAAACAATTCCTATTTGTTGTTTAACAACAGTATCCTTTACTTGTGATTGTATTTTTGATAATGGTAAATACTCGTCTGCAAAATCTACCGCGGATGTATTTCTTGCTACAAAAGCTTTTGTATTACTGTCAGCTGCAAATGGTGCTTTTAATTCTGTAATTGTCTGTAGAGCCTTTGCGCTGTCAGCTGCAGATGGTAACTGGCTAAAGGTGAGGTATGAAATTGTTCTGCCTGCTTCCTGTTTAAAGAGATCTTTATGTTTGGCAACATAATTATTAATGTCTTCATCTTTTACATTTACTGCGCTATCAGAAATTTCGTTGTAACCAACAGCTACATAAGAAATGGTTGAAAATGCTTTTGCGTCTGCTATATCTTTTTCCTGCATCCATGTAGGGTAATATGCTGCTGCGCTAATTAATCCGCCATATTTTGCAGCGGCAGTACTTAGTTTTAATGGCTCTAAAATTTGAGCATCAACAGATAAACGCTGGTCACCTTTAAATTTTTTAATATTATTTAAAGCTTCTCTCGCTTTCATTTCATCCAGTTTTCCTGTAGTGGGATCAATCATACCTCTTTCTTTCATAAAGGGGTTTTGTTGATCACTACTCATTAGTATAGCAGCAAGTTCTTTCGAACTTAGATTGATTCCAAGCTTGTCTGCTTCTTTGTAAAAAACTTCTTCAGCAACAATCTGGTTCCAAACCTGTTCTCTAATTCTAAGTACTGCAGCTCCTGAAGGCTGTTGTCCGGTTTGTGCAGCCTGATTATTTTCTTCCTGCGTTACTCTTCGGTTAAAATCATTTAACTCAATAGCTCTTCCATTAATTTTACCAACGTTTGTTGAGTTACCTCCAAATAAGCTAGTGTTGCTTCCTGGTTTTGAGTCCATCAAAATAAAACCAATGAGACTTATTGCAATTACTATTATAATAATAGCTGCTCCTTTTTCCCTAATATTCTGAATAATCTGCATTTCTTTTTAATATTAATTTTGGAGGGCAAAAATAAGGGAATTAAAACCTATTAACAAATTGTGGATAATTGGGTTAAATTCATTGTGGTATTGATTTTTATACTATCCATTTTAGTTGGTTAATTTATATCCTAGGGTTATTAAAATTTATTAATTTCAATTAAACAAAATGCTCTGTTTTAAGGCTTATCCACAGCAAATGTTTACAACAGGCAAATTGCGTTAATAACACTGCTTTAATTTTTTTATATTTTGGGATACGATGTCAATAAATATGTCAGATTTTAAGCCATAGCCTAAAAACCTCTTTTTGTCTTCATTTTATCCGCATACAATTAACACAGATTTTAAAAAAATGTTTCATTTTATTTTCCACAGCATTATTTATTAACAGATATGCCTTGTAATTTATTTATATTAGTCAAGCACATTAAAAAATTAGGTTTTATAATTTTATTTTACATGTTTATTAGTTGTTAATATGTGTTAATAAAACGAGCTTTTTGATTTATCAATAGTTTATAAAAACGACTTTTACACAAATTAACAGCCCTAATAGTAATAAGGGATTAAATAAATAAGTAGTATTAATACATATTATGGTAGATATTAACACACATATTGATTTTGAAAAAATTATTTCAAAAAAAGGTTTTCTTGATTTGGAGGTTGATCCAACACTTGATCTTTTTGCAGAAATAGAAAAACTGAAAAAAGAAAAAAATGCAATCGTGCTTGCGCATTATTATCAGGAGCCCGATATACAGGATATTGCTGATTTTATTGGTGATAGCTTAGGGCTTGCACAAAAAGCCCAAAGTACCGATGCAGAAATTATCGTTTTTGCCGGCGTTCATTTTATGGCCGAAACTGCTAAAATTTTAAATCCACATAAAAAAGTTTTGTTGCCTGATTTAAATGCTGGTTGTTCTTTAAGTGACAGTGCTCCACCGGCATTGTTTAAAGCCTTTAAAGATAAACATCCAGATCATTTGGTAATTACCTACATAAACTGCAGTGCAGGGATGAAGGCTTTGAGCGATATTATTTGCACAAGCAGCAATGCACAGGTAATAGTTGAAAGCTTGCCTGCTGATCAAAAAATAATATTTGCACCTGATAAAAATCTGGGTGCATGGATAAACAAGCAAACGGGTAGAGACATGCTTTTGTGGAATGGGGCCTGTATGGTCCACGAAATTTTTAGCATGGAAAAAATTATAAAATTAAAAGTCCGTCATCCAATGGCTAAAGTTATTGCTCACCCTGAATGCGAAGCGCCTGTTTTGGCATTGGCAGATTACATAGGGAGCACAACAGGTATTTTAAAATATGCAGAAAAAA
This sequence comes from Ferruginibacter sp., assembly GCA_025352525.1. Classification (GTDB taxonomy): domain Bacteria; phylum Bacteroidota; class Bacteroidia; order Chitinophagales; family Chitinophagaceae; genus Ferruginibacter. Next base: position 12,435 of record JANXTG010000164.1, on the reverse strand, counting down.
GTAATGCTCAGGAATTTATTGTAGTTACTGAAAGCGGCATTCTGCACCAGATGCAAAAAGCAAGTCCGAATAAAACTTTTATACCTGCACCACCACAAAATACCTGCGCATGTAACGATTGCCCTTACATGAAGCTTAATACTTTGGAAAAACTGTATTTGTGTATGAAATACGAATTACCCGAGATAATTATGGATGAAAGCTTGAGAGCAGCTGCTAAAAAGCCTATAGAAAGAATGTTGGAGATAAGTGCAAAATTAGGAATTTAAAAGTCAGATGAGTTGGTAATGGGAAATGATGGAGAGTATGATATTCATTTTTAATTTTTATTAAAAATGAATAATAAAACTGATAAATGTAATGGTATTCAGCATAGCCCTGATAGTAGCGGAAATCCTTTTTGCTGCATTTGGGCAAAAAGATTGAAGCGGATAGCAGGATACAGAAGCTAAAGCTAGCTGTAATGCTAAATGCTCCTAAAAATTATAGATTTAATTAAAAGCTATTCCATAAAATTATTTAGTTTTACTGTCCAACGATTTATAATTATTCATACAAAATATCATTTTAAAATGTCTATTCCTTCAGTTGACTTAGCTGATTTTTTAAGTGGCGACTCCTTAAAGAAAAATGATTTTGTACAAAAACTCGGTAAGGCTTATGAGGAAGTTGGTTTTGTTGCTGTTAAAAATCATGGAGTTCCCGATGAGTTGATTGCAGATTTATACAAATATGTTCAGGAGTTTTTCTCTTTACCCCTTAATCATAAAAAGTTATATGAAATTGCTGAATTATCGGGTCAGCGAGGTTATACAAGTTTTGGTAAGGAGCACGCTAAAGGAAGTGATGCCCCGGATCTGAAAGAATTTTTTCAATACGGTCAAATACCGAGAGATAATTTTAAGGAAGAAGATTATCCTGCCAATGTACAGGTAGGCGAAGTGAATACTTTCAATAAGACTTTTGATGATGCATATCGTGCCTTTGAAAAAAGCGGAACTTCATTGTTGCAGGCAATAGCCTTATATCTTGGTTTATATGAACATTATTTTGATGGATATGTATTTAATGGTAACAGTATTTTGAGAGCTATCCATTATCCTCCAATTACGCAAGAACCAGCAAGTGCTATACGTGCGGAACAGCATGAGGATATAAACCTAATTACGCTGCTCGTAGGTGCTTCTGCTGATGGTTTAGAGATACTTACCAAGCAGGGAGAATGGGTTGCTGTAACTTCTTTACCGGAACAGATAGTTGTTAATGTGGGCGACATGTTACAACGCTTTACCAATAATAAGCTAATGAGCACTACACATCGTGTGGTAAATCCAAAAAGAGAATTATGGCACACTAGTCGTTTTTCTATACCTTTCTTTTTACATCCTCGTAGTAGTATGAGTTTGCATTGTTTAGATACCTGTGTGGATGAACAACACCCAATTGCTTATGAAGATGCTACAGCAGGCGAATACCTTGACGAGCGTTTAAGAGAAATTGGTTTGAAAAAATGACTTAGTATTAATAATAATTAAAATATTGAAAAGAGTTTTTAGCCCGCTGATTTTTAGCGGCTTTTTTTATAACTTGATACAATGTTCTTCTAATAGTTTTTATATTTGATTTACCTAATGTAACAGTTGAATATTTTTAGACACATACCTTTTTTAAAAACAGTTTTTTTTTATAGTCTTACCGCTTTTGGTGGGCCCCAAGGGCATTTGGGTATGATGTTGAAAACATTTGTAATTAAAAAAAATTATGTTACTGAAGAAGAATTAATTGAATATAATTCATTTTGTCAGTTGTTACCTGGCGCCAGCAGCACACAAACTGTTACCTTAATTGGTTTTAAAAGAGGTGGTGTCACACTTGCAGTCTTTACTTTAATAATATGGATTTTACCGGCCTGCATAATGATGGGCGCCTTATCTTTTTTATTAACTGCTTTTCCTTCTAAAAATTACACAGCCAATCTTTTTAAATACATTCAACCAATGGCTATTGGTTTTTTATTATTTGCTGTTTTTAGGGCGTATAAAATATCAATAACCAATTTTATAACTTTAATAATAATGGTTTTTTCTGCGTTGCTAACTTATGCATTTTTTAAAACGCCCTGGGTATTTCCCGGTCTAATAATTATTGGAGGTATTGCTACAAGTTTAAGCAGCAAAAGGATTCCCGAAAAAGAAGTTATTAAACCAAGGCAAATAAGATGGACCAATATCTGGTTATTTGGATTTATTTTTATTGTGGCAGGTATATTAAGTGAGACTGCAAGAAAGCAGCAATGGCAAGATAGAAAGGCATTTAACCTTTTCGAAAACTCATATCGTTTTGGAAGTTTTGTTTTTGGAGGAGGTGATGTATTGTTACCGATGATGTTAGATCAATATGTGGAAAGGCCGAACAGTAAACAGGTTTTACAAAATAATCCTGATGCTTTAAAAATTGACAGAAATGATTTGCTTACAGGTTATGGATTTGTTAGGGCAATACCTGGGCCTGTATTTTCTGTAGCTTCTTTTACTGGTGGAATGGCTTTAAAAAGTGATGGATTTTCTGCACAACTGATGGGATGTGTAATTGGATCAGTAGCTATTTTTCTTCCAAGTGCACTGTTGGTACTTTTCTTTTTTCCTGTCTGGCAATATCTTAAAAAGTTTGTTGCTGTTTACCGTGCGCTAGAAGGGATAAATGCAGTAGTTGTTGGTATAATGGCAGCAGCAGCAGCTTATTTATTAAATGGATTGGTTTTTTCAAGTTCTCATATTTCAGAATTTCTTAGCCCTGCAGTTATTGTAGGTACCTTTTGTTTGTTAAAATATTCTAAAGTCCCACCATCTGTAATAGTTATCTTTTGTGTTATTTTAGGATGGATTTTCTAGTTCTGATCTATAATATCCTTTTAATTCTATTTCATCCATCACCTTGTCAGTTACTAAGTAGCGTATAGATTTTTTATCTTTTATATTTTTTCTAATTTGCGTAGATGATATGTCTAAAAGCGGGGCCTGAATTATTTTAATACTTTCCGGTAAATCTGTTTTGATTGTAAATGATGGTCTTTGAAATATTAATATATTATAATTTAATATAATTTGTTCGTAATTTTTCCATTTATTAAAATTTAGATAACTGTCGCTTCCTATTATTAAGCTAAAGTTGTGTTGTGTATATTTTTCTGATAAGTAGATTAAAGTGTCTATTGTGTAAGACGGTTTTGGCATTAAAAATTCAACATTATTTACTTTTAATTTTTTTTCATCTTCGACTGCAATCTTTACAAGTGAATATCTGTGATGTTCATTTAATAAACTGGCAGATTCTTTTAATGGGTTTTGAGGAGAAACTATAAACCATACCTCATTTAAATCAGTACTATAAGCAATGTGATTTGCAATTATTAAATGACCGATATGAATTGGATTAAAAGAACCAAAATAAAGACCAATCTTCATAATATAATTTTTTTACAACTCTTCTACCAGTATGTGTTCCGCTTCATTTAATCTTAGGCTTAGGGTATAACCCGCAACAGAAACAGATATAGGATCTTTAAAAGGAGCTATTTTTTCGACAACAATTTTCTCACCTGGCACACATCCCATTTCCATTAGCTTTAAAAAAATATCATCATTTTCAAAACCCTTTATGATTACTTCCTGCCCAATTTTAATTTCAGATAACTTTTTATACATTAGTACTTCATTCTTATTAGAATTTGTAAAATTACTATTTAAGCTATTCTTATTATAGCGTTTTAAAGAAATTTATGCCAGTTGTATTTCATCAAACAATTCCTGTTACTTTAAAAAAAAGAAAACAGTTAAAAGCTTTCATTATTGATCTTTTTTACAAAGAGGGAAAAATGATTGATTCTTTGAACATTATCTTCTGTTCAGATAATTATCTTCTTGGTATTAATCAGCTACATCTAAAACATGATTTTTACACAGATATTATCACTTTTGATTTAAGCGAATCTATCAGCTCCCCAATAGCAGCGGAACTCTACATAAGCATTGATAGAGTTAGAGATAATTCCAAAATACTCAAAACCTCTTTTTCAAACGAACTTCATCGTGTCATTTTTCATGGCGCCCTGCATTTGTGTGGGTATAAAGACAAAAAAACTGCTGACATAAAAATTATCCGAAAAAAAGAGGATACATATCTAATAAATTATTTTGATCATTAAGGCAGACGTTCCACGTGTCACTGTTTCAGGACGAAACATTTATCTTTAATTATCAAAAAAATGTTCCACGAATCCCGTTTCAACCTGAAACATTACAATTAAGTATGACAAGAAAAAAATGGACTGCTAAGGATGTAGTGACTGATGCTGTATTAAAAATTAGAGAAAAGAGAAAGTGGCAACAAGCCTTACGAAGATATATTCTCGAAAAAAACATAAGCGAAGGTTATGCGGTTTATTTTGGTTTGGACGTTGAAAGCTTTAGGGAATGGATAGAAATTCAGTTTACGGGTAGTTTAGACTGGAATAATTTTGCAGAGCAATGGCAGTTTGATCACATTGTGCCAATCGCATATTTTGATTTTAACAAGGATGCTGACCTAATGCTTGCTTGGAATTTTATCAATATCAGAGTTGAAAAGATTGATCTAAATAAAACAAGAGAAAATAAGATGGATGTGATTGCTGCAAAACCATACTTTAATGCGCTTTATAATAAAACAGCGTATTCTGTTTGTGCTAAAATGCTTCAGAAAATTGACCAAATAGAAGCGTCTAATATATTGCCCGAGCCTGAATTAGAAAACTTTATTATTCAAAGAAAGCAGGAATTTGAGATAATTTCATCTTTAAACGCTGCAGAATTTGCCCAATTAAATAGAGGAAGGCTATTAGACGACATTTTACTTGAAAGAGAAATTTTAAAAAAATTTGGATAGTTGTCTTCTTTTTTAAAAAGGGTAACCACTTCGTACCTTTACGTTTATGTTTTCAAAATACGATATAATAGTAGTTGGCGCTGGTCATGCCGGTTGTGAAGCTGCAGCGGCAGCTGCGAATCTGGGTAGTAAAACACTACTTATTACAATGAATATGCAGACTATTGCACAAATGAGTTGTAACCCGGCTATGGGAGGTATAGCAAAAGGTCAAATTGTAAGGGAAATAGATGCATTAGGTGGTTACAGCGGAATAGTTACAGATAAAAGCATGATTCAGTTTAGGATGCTAAACAGATCCAAAGGTCCCGCAATGTGGAGCCCAAGAGCCCAAAGTGATAGAATGTTATTTGCACAGACGTGGAGAGAAATGCTTGAGCAAACACCAAATGTTGATTTTTATCAGGATACAGTGTATAATTTAATTGTTGAAAATAATAAAGTTGCTGGTGTTCTTACGGGTCTTGGTCACAAAATATATTCAGATTCTGTTGTTCTCACAAATGGAACTTTCTTAAATGGTGTCATTCATATAGGAGAAAAGAATTTTGGTGGCGGTAGAGTTGCAGAGAAAGCGGCTACGGGAATAACAGAACAGTTGGTTGCTCTTGGTTTTGAAACGGCAAGGTTGAAAACAGGAACACCTCCACGAATTGATGGGCGTAGTCTTGATTATTCAAAAATGGAAGAGCAAAAAGGTGATGAGGAAATTGTAGGATTTAGTTATTTAACTAAAGCTGAATTGAAGCCCCAATCTCAAAAAAGCTGTTGGATAACTTATACTAACCAAGAAGTGCATGATATTTTAAAGACAGGTTTTGAAAGCAGCCCAATGTTTCAAGGAAGAATACAAGGTACAGGACCAAGGTATTGCCCAAGCATTGAAGATAAAATAAACAGGTTTGCAGAAAGAGAAAGACATCAACTGTTTGTAGAGCCTGAGGGCTGGAATACTGTAGAAATATATGTGAACGGTTTTTCTTCTTCTCTACCGGAAGAAGTTCAGTTAAAAGCATTAAAAAAAGTACCGGGTTTTGAAAACTGTAAGATGTTTAGACCTGGTTATGCAATTGAATATGATTTCTTCCCGCCAACACAGCTAAAAGCCAATCTCGAAACTAAATTAATTAAGAATCTGTTTTTTGCAGGTCAGATTAATGGTACTACTGGATATGAGGAAGCAGCATGCCAAGGGTTAATGGCAGGTATAAATGCTCATTTGGCAGTGAAGGATGAGGGTCCATTTATACTTAAGCGGAGCGAAGCATATATTGGTGTACTAATTGACGATTTAATAAACAAGGGAACTGATGAGCCTTATAGAATGTTTACAAGCAGAGCAGAATTTAGAACCTTATTAAGACAGGATAACGCAGATTTGCGTCTTACAGAAATTGGTTATGAATTAGGATTAGCCTCTCAGGAAAGATTTGACATGGTTATCGAAAAGAAAAATAAAGTGGAAGCCGCAGTTAATATTATTAATAACTTGTCAATCAATGCAATAGAAGCAGATTTATATTTACTGTCAATAGGTTCTGCAGCACTGTTATTTAAACAAAAGGTTTCTCAGATATTACTGAGACCAAATGTAGTATTGGCAGAAATGATACAAAAGATTGAATTAATTAAAGAAAACTTGAAAGAATTCTCTATACAAGAGCTAGAACAAGCCGAAATCCAAATTAAATACTTCACTTATATAGAAAAAGAAAAAGAATTGGTTGAAAAGATGAGCCAACTCGAAGATTTATCAATACCAACAAATTTTAATTATGAGAAATTGATTTCACTCGGGAATGAAGCAAAACAAAAATTTCAAAAGATTCAACCAAGAACATTAGGACAGGCAAGTCGAATTAGTGGCGTGAATCCAAGCGATGTGCAGATATTAATGGTTTATATGGGTAGATAACAATTAAAAGTCTTGAATTTTAAACGGGGAATAGAACAAAATAAAAATCAGGAAATCTAAAAATGACCATTGTAACTATTACTAAGGAACATTATATTAACTTTTTTGTTTCAACCTTACTTCATTTAAAAGGAATAAAGAGATAAGAATATTTATTATCAATAAGAAAACATTATTATAATTTATTTCGAAGAATCTTTTTTCCTAACATCTTCGTTTATTAGATGATACTCGTAGACAGTATAAGTCCTTAAATAAGTGTAAAAATGTTCAGGTGTAGTTTTAGGTTAGATACCCTTGTGAAAGCAAGGGTTTTTTAGTTAAATTACTTTCCTATATAACTACTGAAAAAAGGGGTTGAATTTTTGTTGTGTACGCTCTATCATTTACATTTGCAAAAATTAAATTAATTGCTATTTAATAAAATTTTATGACAGAACCAAAGCTGAGTATTCTTGCGCAAACCCTAATAGGTTCCGAAATTGTAAAGCTTGGCGGTATCATTAAAGATAAAATAAGCAAGGGTGAACACATATATAATTACACCATCGGTGATTTTGATTCTTCAGAATTTCCTATCCCAAAATTATTACTTACAGAAATTAAAAAAGCTTACGACGATGGGTATACAACCTATCCTCTAGCTGATGGAGAAACAGATCTTAGAAAAGCAGTTTCAGGTTTTATTAAACTAAAACAATTGCTAAATGTTGATATTTCTGAAATTTTAATAGCTGCAGGTGGCAGGCCGTTAATATATGCTGCATATCGAGCAATAGTAGATAAGGGAGACAAAGTTATTTATCCGGTACCTAGTTGGAATAACAATCATTATACACATTTTACAGAAGGGGAACATATAAAAATTGAGGCAACCCAGGAAAATAATTTTATGCCAACGGCAGCTCAAATAAAGCCACACATTAAAGGAGCAGCTCTTATTGCGCTTTGTTCTCCGTTAAACCCAACCGGAACTGTATTTAAGAAACAGGATTTACAGGATATATGCGATTTAATTATTGAAGAAAATGCACAACGCGGTGAAAACGAAAAAAAATTATATTTACTCTATGATCAAATTTACTGGACGTTGACCTTTGGTGATACAGAACATTTTAATCCGGTTTCGCTTCGACCGAAAATGAAAGAGTATACCGTTTTTATAGATGGTATTAGTAAGGCATTTGCAGCAACAGGGGTTCGTGTAGGATGGAGTTTTGGCCCTAAGCATTTAATTGCAAAAATGAAAGCGATTAACAGCCATGTTGGTGCATGGGCGCCGATGGCAGAACAAAAAGCTGTTGCGAAATTTTTAATTCAGGAAGAAGTTGTAAATGATTATTTTATAGTTTTTAAAAAAGAAATAGATTTCAGATTAAAAAAATTGCATGAGGGTTTTGTGGCATTAAAAAATGAAGGCTTTTCGGTGGATGGTATTTTTCCTCAAGCTGCTATTTATTTAACTGTAAAAATTGATCTTGTAGGTAAATCATTTAAGGGTATAAAATTTACAAATCAATCTAAGGTAACAGAATATATTTTAGGTGAAGCAAAATTAGCCATGGTTCCTTTCAGCAGTTTTGGTGCAAATGCAGAAAGCTATTGGTATAGGATTAGTGTAGGCTGCGTAAAGAAAGAAGAAATTTCAGATGTAATTGAGAAACTAAGAAATGCTTTAAAAAACGTAGAATGAGAGAGTTAGAAAATTAATTTTTGTTGTTAAAAAAAACAAATGGTTTTGTAAGTTTTTTTTGACGAATCATTTTTTTTATTTCTACAGGGTTGCTAATAATTTTATATCTGTTTAAATCTAAGATTTCATGGGCACCAACAAAATTATCGAGTCTCTCAGTTGTAAACAACATATTGTTTAACTGAGAAAGCTCTTTGTCAATATCCTGTTGTGTCATGGCATGTTGCCTAAACATTACGAGAAGATCACGGTTAGAAGTCATAGTATTGGTTTATTTATAACCCACCATTCCCGTACAGCCACATGTGCTTTTTTTGGTAGAAGAACATCCAGTTGCTACCAACGCAAATGCTGTAAGAGCCAGAAAAGTTATTTTTATTATTTTGTACATATTTATAATACAAAATAACAATTTTTTACTTACAAACATTGAATTTTGTCTTCTAGTATTAAAAATAATAACATAACTCGTAAAAGAGTTTTAGTAGCTCCGTTGGACTGGGGATTAGGTCATACAACCCGATGTATACCTATTATTCAGGAATTAATAAACCAAGATTTTACAGTTTTTATTGCTGTGGAAGGAAATTCTGCCTATTTACTATGCAAGGAATTTCCTAAAATCACAATCATTTCCTTAACGGGATATAAAATTTCTTATTCGAAAACCAAATTCTTTTTTAAAGCCGGGTTAATTGGACAAATACCAAAAATACTTAAGGCAATAAAGAAGGAACATACATGGTTGCAGCAAATAATTAAAGAGTATGAAATAGACATTGTAATATCAGACAACCGTTACGGTCTTTACAACACTAAAGTAAAGAGCATATTTATTACACACCAGCTTGCAATTGCAACTGGTTACGTATTTACAAATTGGCTTGTTAAAAAATTAAATTATGGGTTAATTAATAAATTCGATGAATGTTGGATTCCTGATGAAAATGTTCCATTTGATTTTGCAGGAAAATTATCGCATCCAAAAGAACTACCTAACATACCAATCACCTACATTGGAATATTGACAAGGTTTAAAAGTTCAAAAATTGAAAAAAAAATTGATTTGCTTGTAATAATTTCAGGGCCTGAGCCACAGCGAACAGCAATGGAAAATATGATGCTTTTGCAAATGAAAAAGCATTTTTTTAAAATGGTTTTGGTAAGAGGGTTGCCGGGTGCTTTAAATAAAATTATCAATACAAATAAAGCGTTGGAAATTTTTGATCATCTCCCTGCTTTTGAATTAAGTAAGTTAATTCAGTCATCAACAATGGTTATTGCAAGAAGTGGATATTCTACAATAATGGATCTTATTGCTCTGCAGCAAAAAGCAATTTTAATACCAACACCCGGACAAACTGAACAGGAATATCTTGCAAAATATTTAGCAGCTAAAAAATATTTTGTAGCGGCTAAGCAAAAAAGATTTAATCTAACCAAAGAATTAAAAGATTTTGAAAGTGTGGAATTGAAATTATTGCCAGCTTCTGAAAATAAAAAATTAAAGGAGGCAATTATTTGTTTGAAATAAATACGCCTCTTTCATTTTTACTTTGACTACCAATGATGCTCTCTGTATTATTTTGATAAAACAAAAATGTATACTCTTCACTTACAGCTTGCATTTTCTCTATAATCGCAGCATTAGATAAATGTTCACTTCCCCCGAAAATTGCAGTATTAATCTTTTTTTCCGTTAAAAATCTTTTTACTTCTTCCATTTTAAAATCGGCATGCAGATCTAAAAAATATTGAGGAAGATATTTAGAAGTACTTAGTAGATTTTTGATTCGTTCGTAATGTTTTTCTTCTCCAACAAACACAGTGTTGTGGGAAGAATGATAAAGTGATTTTGAATAATTAGAAGTGAAACTGTTTTTAATTTTCGCAATGCTCTTACCCGCTGTTATTGCCATGCATAAGGCAGTACGTTTTATTTTAGTTTTTTTATAATGCTTATCCACAAAGAGTTTCATAGCACCATAAAAATAATTTATGTAGGCGTCATCTTTTTTTTGAGTGCTTTCTCCTTTAAAATGAATAATGGTTACCTCACCTAAATAATAATTTTGCAAGCCTGCTTCTATAATTCTGTAACTTAAATCAATATCTTCTCCATACATAAAAAAAGCCTCGTCAAACCCCGCGGAAATCTCAACTGCATTTTTACTCAACATCATAAATGCACCGGATAAAACCTCCACTTTATTGTTTTCTTTCTCCGGTAAATGCCCTGCATAATACTTTGAAAACAAAGATGAATTTGGAAATACATTGGTTAAGCCAATCATTTGAAAAAGCCCGGCAGAAGCTTTGGGTAAACTTCTTTTACTTTCCTTTAGAAATGAGCCGCTTCCATCTATCATTCTTACACCCAAAGCTCCACAGTCCTTGTTATTTTCAAAAAATGAAATACACTTTTCAAAACAATTTTCAGGTAAAATTGTATCAGGATTTAAGAATAAAATATATTCACCCTGGGCAATAAAAACGGCACTGTTATTTGCTTTTCCAAAACCAACATTAATAGTATTCCAAATAAATTTTACGGAAGGAAATTTGGGAGTAAGATATTCTTTGCTTCCATCAGTAGAATTATTGTCCACAACAATAATTTCAGCGGTTAAATTTTTACATGCTTTTATAACTGAAAGCAGACAATGTTCTAAAAAAAACTTAACGTTATAATTTACAATAATGATAGATAGTTTCATATAGCTACGAAATACGATTTTTTAATTGGCTTAACAAAATTGAATACCTCAAAAATAAATTTCAATCTTCATCAACCACTATCAGACAGTATCTTTACTAGATGTTAATGGAAACTCTTTTAAATGCAGTACAAGCGGGTGGTGCTCAAATGCAACATTACTTTAATGGAAGATTCACTGTCAGCAGCAAAACCAATATCAATGATTTAGTTACCGAGGCTGATCATGCTTCAGAAAAAGCAATTATTGAAATCATTCAAAAAAACTATCCTGATCATTTTATTTTAAGTGAAGAAACAGGAGAAATTAAAACGTCAAGCGAATACAAATGGATTATTGATCCGATTGATGGCACAATTAATTTTGCAAATGGTATTCCGATTTGCTGTGTAAGTATTGGCCTTGAAAAAGATGGTGAAATAATTATGGGGTCAGTTTATAATCCATTTATGAACGAGCTTTTTGTTGCTGAAAAAAATATGGGTGCAACATTGAACAATAAAAAAATAAATGTTAGTAATAAATCCAATGTTGGTAACAGCTGCTTAGTTACCGGCTTCCCATATACATATTTGGAATCTAAAAATGGACCGTTAGAAATTTTTTCAGCATTAATAAGAAAAGCAATACCGGTAAGAAGATTAGGTAGCGCAGCAATTGATTTGTGTTGGGTTGCCGCCGGAAGATTTGATGGTTATTTTGAACATCATTTGCAAACATGGGATAGTGCAGCAGGTTTTTTAATAGTAAAAGAAGCCGGGGGAAAAGTAACAGATTTTAGTGGCAAAGATTACTCTGTTTATCAGAAACAAATTCTGGCTACAAATGGATTAATACATGAGGAATTGAGAGGTATAATCAATGGAAAGGAAATTGAATAAGTATGATTTACGAATAGAGTTGAAATTATAAAATTTCTCAAATAAAAGCAGGATCAAATAAATACAGAAAAAATGGAACGTACAGAAATATCATCCCTTGGGGAATTTGGTTTAATAGATCATCTTACACAAAACAATGAAACAAGAAACGCATCTACCATTTTGAGTGTGGGCGACGATGCTGCTGTCATTGATCATTTCGGGAGACAGACAGTAATATCTTCTGATCTTTTATTGGAAGGTGTGCATTTTGATTTATCGTATACTCCCTTAAAACATTTGGGCTACAAAGCAGTGATAGTAAAT
>JANXTG010000136.1 GCA_025352525.1 Ferruginibacter sp. | reverse complement strand
AATGATCACAATAGGGCTCGATATGATGGGTGGCGACTTTGCCCCTCTTGAAGCAGTTAAAGGAGCGGCAGCATTTTTTGCTGATAACTCCCATCCTGTGCAGTTAATACTTATTGGTAAAGAAGAAGAAATTAAAAATGTGATAAGTTCACACCTTTTACCGGAGAATTTGTATACAATTATACATGCATCACAGGTAATTGAAATGCATGAGCACCCAACAAAAGCTTTAAAAGAAAAACCACAAAGCTCAATTGCAATTGGTTTTCAATTACTTGCCACCGGAAAAATAGATGCATTTATCAGTGCTGGTAATACCGGCGCTATGTTGGTAGGTGCACTTTTTACCCTTAAAACAATTGAAGGAATTTTAAGGCCAACTATCGGAGGTTATATTCCAAGAGAAAATGGATCGCTTGGTCTATTGGTAGATGTAGGCCTCAGTGCTGATTGCAAGCCCGAGAACCTAAACCAATTTGCAGTATTGGGGACCCTGTTTGCAGAACATATTTTAAAAATAGAAAACCCAAAAACAGGTTTGATAAATCTGGGAGAAGAAGAAGGTAAGGGAAATATTCTTGCCAAGGCAACTTACGCCCTTTTGAAAGAAAATAAACAAATAAACTTTATTGGAAATATAGAAGGGAGAGATATTTTATTGGACAAGGCTGACGTAATGGTATGTGAAGGCTTTACCGGGAACGTTGTATTAAAACTTGCAGAAAGTGTATATGATCTTGTAAAACGTCGTAATATAAGTGATGAACATTTTGAACGTTTTAATTTTGAAACTTATGGTGGCATTCCTTTATTAGGCGTAGATAAACCAGTTATTATAGGGCACGGCATAAGCAGCAGTATCGCTTTTAAAAATATGATTAAAATCGCCGTTAGAATGGTAGAAATAGATTTTATAGGCAAAATAAAAAACAGTTTTATTATTGAGTAGAAACTCATTAGTTAGGCAATAAAAAACGCAGAAAAATTTCGGCGTTTTTTATGTGAATTATTTTACCAAATATTTTCGTTGCATAGAATAAAGGAATATAAACAATACGGGAATTAAAAACATAAAATAACTGGTAACTCCTGTAAACTGCGCCATTCCTAACAACGCAAAGCTTCCTATTATTGGCAAAACCTGCCCTGCAATGTATATCCAAAATCCGTCTTTTTTTAATTTGCGCATCATCAACGCACCAATAAAGCAAAGCATAATTCCCGCTGCACCAATAACAATTAATGGAACCATGTTAGTTTGGGTTAATTCAATTACTTTTCTCGAAGCTTCCATATCTGCGATTTGTTTGGGCGTTAAATCGGTACCCGCTTCTGAAGCTTTATTCATCATATTTAACGAAAATTTCATTAGCCACGGGGTAGCAAAAGTAAAAATAGCTCCCAGTGCACTACCAATAAATGTTAGAATGGTTAACACATTTAGGCCACGAGGTAAAGGTTGGACTTGAAATTCACTTAAGTTTCCTGAGTCTGTTGTAAAATTAGTTTCTGTCATAGTTAAGTAGTTTAGATATACAAATTAGCAAACTGTCAAAACATAACAAAACCTGAGTTAATAAAAATGATAAATGGTAGTATCTTTATACCCTTATGGAGCCTTTCCTGTCCCACACCATTTTTAATGACCATTTTTTAATATCCGCACAACGGACCGTTTTTTGGGAAGAAGAAAAAACGCTTATTTTATCAGATCTTCATCTTGGCAAAAGCGGTCATTTTCGTAAAAGCGGCATTGCTATTCCGCAAAATTTATACAAAGAAGATTTATTTCGTTTGCTAAATGAAATTCATCTTTTCAGTGCAAAAAAATTGATAATTGTTGGTGATCTTTTTCACAGCAGTATGAACAAAGAACACGAACTTTTTATAAAGTGGAGAAAAGATATAAGCCGCATAGATATACATTTAATAAAAGGCAACCACGATATTTTAAAAAATGAATGGTACAAAAATGCAGAAATACAGGTGCACAAAAAACACTTAGCAATTCGAAACTTTTCTTTTACTCATGATATAAATGAGTGCCAGGCAAACGAAAATAATTATTGTTTTAGCGGGCATATTCATCCTGCAGTTTTTATGCGGGGAATTGCCAAACAGTCAATTACTTTGCCCTGCTTTTATTTTGCTAAAAATTATGCGGTACTACCGGCTTTTGGAAAATTTACCGGAACATTTGCTGTAAAACCAAATTTGGATGAAGCTGTATTTGCTTTGGTAGAAAATAAAGTTATGAAGCTTCAGTAAATTAATTTTTAAGGGCTTTTCTTCTACTTGTTTCTTTTTTTATAAGCGCAAGTTCTCTACCCATTTGGCCTGATACAGAACTGTTTTCCTGAGCACGCCTCATCAGATAAGGAACTACATCTGCTATAGGCCCGAAAGGCAAATATTTACTTACACTACAACCACTTTTTGCAAGGTTAAAAGTAATATTATCACTCATTCCATACAATTGTGAAAAATGAATGTGCTGGTGGTTGTGAGGAAGGTTTTTTTTATCCAGTAATTCGGTAGCAAAAAGATTACTTTGTTCATTGTGAGAGGCTACAATCACTGCAATTCTGTCTATATTTTCTATACAAAACTTTACTGCATCATCATAATCTCTGTCAGTACTTTCTTTGTTTGGCTGTATAGGTGATGGATATTTTTTTTCAATTGCTCTTTTTCTTTCTTTTTCCATGTAAGCACCTCTAACCAGCTTTGCACCAAGTACAAATAATTTTTCCT
>JANXTG010000133.1 GCA_025352525.1 Ferruginibacter sp. | reverse complement strand
GCTTTTCATAACTGTTTTACCACCCTATTTTGGAGTAAAAAGCATGGAGGTAAATATTACCATCGGGCAAATTGCCAAAAGTGTTTTAATCTATTTAGGCATTCCATTTTTTGCGGGAATTGTAAGCCGTTTCTTATTAATAAAATGGAAAGGTTTAGATTGGTTTACTAATAAATTCATACCTGCCATATCGCCCATAACATTGCTGGCATTGCTTTTTACGATCTTATTGATGTTTAGCTTAAAAGGAAAACTTATTGTGCAGCTGCCTTTTGATGTTTTAAAAATTGCCCTGCCGTTGATTATATATTTTGCTATAATGTTTCTGGTGAGTTTTTTTATTGGTAAAAAAATGGGCGCTGACTACTCAAAAAATACCGCAATTGCTTTTACTGCCACCGGTAATAATTTTGAACTGGCCATTGCCGTTGCCATCGGTATTTTTGGTTTAAACAGCGGACAGGCTTTTGCGGGAGTAATTGGTCCGCTGGTAGAAGTGCCGGCATTAATTATACTGGTGAGGCTTGCATTTTGGTTAAAGAAAAAATGGTACCCGAAAGAAGCGTTTTCCTAAAAGTAATTCAGGCATAAACCTGATGAGTTATTGCAGTAGGCTTCTAATGGCTTATCTATGGGTGACCACCGAAGGATGATTGGGTAAGCAGTGAATTTGCAATATTGTTGCGTCGGTTTTGCCTCGTCCTAAAATAACTGTAAAGATTAATAAATAAATCCTGATGTGGTTTTAAAAAAGAAGAAACCATGCCTACAAATCCATCTACTTTTTTTATCTGCGAACAATGTATGTGCAGATAAAATCCAACCGAATGCGATTGTTGTTTTTTTGCAGCAACGGCACTTTTGTTTGCTCTTCTATAGAAGATTTGAAAGGCTGCTGCTAAAGATTTATTTATGGCTATTTCTGTAAATGAGTTTTCCTATTTAAAAGATTAATTGGAATTTTATCCTTTTCTTTTGTTGTCTGCGAAAATGAAAAAAGGCGTATGGACAGGAACTAACTTTTTGCATTTCTTCAATTAAAAAATGCGCTCACGAATGGCGGGCTCAATATCTTCCCAAAGAAAACCATATGTTATAGTTCATAAAAAAAGCTCAATACAAATTATGTATTGAGCTTTTTTTGTAATGAATTTTTACTAGAAGCTGTAGCGAATGCCCAACTGACCCTGCCAACGGCTGTTAATCGGATCCAATGTGTAATACTTACCATTAGAAGTCGCGGGAGGTGCAAAATTATAAGTAGGTGTATAAGCTGCTGAGCCAGGTGCTACACCTGTACTGCTGCTGTTATCCGGAACAAATTTTAAAATATTAACAGTGTAATTATTAATGTTTGTTACAAAATTTATGTGTCCCCAATCATTGTTTATTAGGTTAAGCACATTCAACACATCAACACTAAATTGTAAAGAGTGTACGGTTTTATTATTGGCAAAAGAGAATTTAAACTCGTGCATCAATTTCATATCCAATGTAGAGTTCCATGGTGTATGTGCACCGTTACGCTCTGCATATTGCCCTTTTCGGCTTGACAGATATTTGTCGTTACTTACAAAATTATTGAAATCTAAAGACTGCTGTGTTGCTGAATATAGGTTACCGTTTAAGGTATAATCTCTAAAATTTGTAGCTGAGGTAGTAGCCGGTATAAATGCAAGGTTAGCATTTGAACCGTTTCTAAATGCATTTACACTTGGGTTGTAAATGTAAGAAAAAGGGCTGCCTGACTGCTTAGAGAAAACAAAACCAAGTGTTGTATTGTTTGTTTTATTCCACTGTGCATTTAAACCCAAAGACCCAACTATACGATGGCGAAGATCGAAATTAGAACTTGCAAGCTGTGCATTTTCTGCATTAACTGCAGGGTTTACTTCGTAATTACTTTGAAAAGAATTTCTGATACCGTTACTTACATCTTTACTTCTACCGTAGGTGTAAGCTAAACTGTAATTAAGTGCAATAAAATGGTTGCCGCCAAACTGCGTTTTATTACCTGCTTTGGATATTTGCGCCGTTAAATTATACCGGTATCCTTCTTTTGTATTCGATAAAAAGTAAGCATTGGAAAATGCAGTATTGTTTTTTTGATTAGATCCTAAGTATACAGGACTTTGTGTAGGGCCACTTGTAAGAAAAGTAGATGAATCTCTAAGGTTTATCTGCTGAAACTTTACATCATAAACTGTTTTAGTGTAAAGTGCATCAAGCGTAAGTTTATACCCTTTACCAAATTTAATATCTACTGCTACATTACTTCTCCAAACAGTAGGCAACTTAAAATTGTTATCTATTAGATCAACCTCATGTGTGGAAGCTGCTGCAGGACTGTATTTGTTGATGGTATCTTTTAATTTAGAAGGATCAATTGCCAATCCAACAGCAGTTAAAGATGATGAATAAGAAGGTCTGTAGTCAATAGTGCCATAAGTAGAGCCTGTAAGTGTATATGCATAACCTAACCATGCAAAAGGCATACGGCCGGTAAATATACCGGTACCACCTCTTACCACTAAACTTTGATTTCCTTTTACATCATAGTTAAAACCAAAGCGAGGTGAAACGGTAGCTTTACCTAACCATTTGTTATTAATTTCTCCAAATGGGGTATGGCTATAAGTTGGGTTAGCTGATTTGTACTCATTAGTTGTATTAACCAAAGGATCAAGAGGTGGTTGGCTACCTAAGAAAGAATAATCTACCCGAATACCCGGGGTAATTTTAAAGTTTTTTGTAATGGTTATTTCATCCTGTGCATAAGCACTTGTTAAGTTTACTTTAAAAGGATTTGGTGGTGCATCATAAATACTTTGAGCGGTTTGTTTGTTTGCATCAAAAGAATATGCTGCACGTATACGACTTGGTTTATTTGCCTCAAAATTTGCAAGGCTGCCGTACTCCCATCTTCCATTATATGAATTTACAAAGCCATAAGTAATGTCATAAAATTCATTGTGGGTACCCAATGTAATTTTATTTATACCCTTCGATATAGTTACATTATCAGTAAACTCAATTGTTTTTTGCTTCATGTTGTAAATGGACGCTTCTCTCCATGTACCTGCCCAAATTTGTCCACCATTAATATCAATAAAAGGTGCAAGCTGCCCCGGGTAATCTCTGTACTCGTGAACATTAATTGAGCTTAAAATTAAGCTGTTGCTTACTTCATTATTAAATCTCGTTTTTAGCTCAGCCACCACATTATTATTAATAGAATGCTGAGTAAAATCAGTAGAAGAAAACTGGAAATTTGTAGAAGAACGCTCAAGATTATTTCCAAGTCCATTGGTATGAATATACCGCACAGTAAGATTATTTTTTGAATTGATGTTCCAGTCAATCCTGGCAAAATACTTATCACTGTTTGTTTTTATTTTGTATGCATCGTAGCTACCGGGATCGTAATTATATTTATTTTTTAATTGGTTAATTACCCTCTGCGCATCGGCAATGGTAATGGCAGCACCGGGATCGCCTGCATTATAAAAAGTAGGTTCCTGATGGCGTGTAAATTCTGCATTTGCATAAAAAAATAATTTATTTTTTATGATTGGTCCGCTGATGCTTGCACCATATTGATTGTCATGAAAGTCTGACCCTATTTTTGTTTTTAATCCATCTACACTTTTACCTACCAAACTTTGTCCGTGACCGTACCAATATAAGGACCCATGTACATCGTTACTACCGCCTTTTGTAACTGCATTTACACTTCCACCGGTAAAATTACCAAGCTTAACATCAAAAGGTGCAAGTTGTACCTGTACTTCCTGTATTGTTTCTAAACTGTAAGGATTTGTTCTGTTGCCTGAACCAGCTGAACCGCTTTGTCCGCCACCACTTGTACCGCCAGCACTATTACTAAAACCAATTGCATCATTGTTAATTGCACCATCTAATGTTACATTATTATAACGAAAATTGCTACCTGCAAAAGAGTTGTTGTTTGATTGTGGTGTAAGTCTTGTAAAGTCACTTATGCTTCTGCCTATACTTGGCAGTGTTGTAATTTGTGCTCTGCCTATGCTTGTACCACCTACATATTTTTTTGAAGTTGCACTTATTACAATCTCAGTCAGGCTTTTATCATCAACCCTCATCAATACATTTACAGGAGCATTTTCTCCTAAAGCAAGATTGATGTTTTCAAATTTCTGTACTTTAAATCCACTATTGGAAACAGTAACTGTGTAAGGGCCACCAGGTCTTAGATTTACTAAATTAAATAAACCTTTGCTGTTGGTTTGGCTTCCACTAACTGCACCTGTAGGTTCATATTTTAAAATGATGGAAGCATTAGCTATAACAGTTCCTTTTTCATCTGTAACTTTTCCTGTTAATGCTGAGGAAGTTTCCTGAGCAAATAAATTTGTGCTCAAAAAAAGCACTGCTATCAGAAAATAAAAAGATAATTTTTGTTGCATAATTTTTGTTTTAAAATCAATGCAAAAAACATTATTTTTTGTGATTATAATGTTACCGTAAGGTTACCATAATGTTACCAATAGATAACTTATGATGGTATTTCATCCTTTTTTTATTCGATATTTTTTTCAAGTTTATTTATAGAAATGAATATGCCTGAAGCTGCAGTTAATAAAATTTAATGGTTAAAAATTAAGAAATGAGGTAGATTTTTGTTGCCACAAAGCATAAAAATGTTTTAATTTTAAACAGAACAATTGTGACATTTATTTTGAAAATATTTTTTACCATTATTGTAATAATGTTTGCGCAGGTTGCACAAGCCCAAAAGCTTACCGGCACCTGGGAAGGGGAAATGGAGGGTTACGAATTTTTGCAACTAAACATTGTACAGATTGGCAACAACCTTTGTGGCTACAGCTGGGATTATGAACTCAGCAATAAAAAAAGTTATTGCAAAGCTTATTTTAGCGGCAAGTACAGCAAACTGTTAAATGAATGGTTTGTTGAAGGGAGTTCTTTTATGGAGCAAGGTGGCGGGCATGTGTTGATGCAGTTAAAATTTAAAATACAATATGAAGAAGGAAAAATGGTACTAAAAGGAAGCTGTAGAATTAAACCATCTATGTTTTTTGCGGGAGGAGATCCAAACAGTTTTGTGCTGCAGAAAACATCTTCAAGACCTACCATTATTACCCAAACAATGAAAGATTGTATGGCAACTTTTCAACCTCCTGAAAAACCTTTCCCGAAAATAACAGCTTCACCTAAAAAAGAAATACCTGTTACAAAAAAACCACCGGTAATAAACAAAAGCAAAACTTTACCGCCGATTGTTACAGTGCCAGATATTAAAGATTCTATTGTTGCAAAATCACCTGTAAAAGCAAATACTTTGCCTGTAACTACAAATGGAAGAGTTGATAAGGAGCTTAGAAGGATTGTGGTTCATGATAAAAAAATAACGCTAAATATTTATGACAACGGAACTATTGACGGCGATACGATAAGCATTTATTACAATGGCAGACCTATATTAAAAAACAAAGGGCTTACAGCAAAACCGCTGGTGGTAGAGATTGAATTGGATGAAAATATTGCTTTGCACAGCATTGTTTTGTTTGCAGAAAATTTGGGCAGTATTCCTCCAAATACCGCTCTGGTAGTGTTTACAACATCTGATGGTAAGCGGTATGAATTATACTCAAGTACCACGCTTCAACAAAATGCATCTATCGTATTTGAGTACAAACCCAAATAATTTGATCTATAAAACTTAATACAAAAAGGCTGCGAACCATTCGCAGCCTTTTTGTATTTTAATGGAATTTTTTTAATTTAAAACCAAAATCCCCGTTGCAATAAATTCTATTTCTGTTTTAGGGGCTGTAATTTTTTCTATCTCTATTTTACTTTTACCTGCATCTTCTGCATAATGCTTCAGCATTTCTACAGATGTGGTTGTTCTTTGTGCAGTGCCCTGTAATACAACATCTTTGCCTACAATATTTTTGGGCATAAAAAATTTATAATCTTTAAAACGAATCATAATCCCTTCACCGTCAGTTTGTGCAAGCGTCATCCAGCAGCCTTTCTTTTCGCAAACTTTATTTACGGTTCCTTTTACTTTACCGGTATATTTTTCTGCAGTTACCAATTTCTCTTCTAAAAGATTTACTTCCAAAGCACCGGCAGCAGTTGTACCTGCACCATATTTTACACCTTTAAGAGCAGGCTTGGGTTGTGCAAATGCGCATAATGATAAACATAATATTAACCCCAACATTATTGATTTCATAATATAAACTTTTTGTAATATACAAATTAAACAAATAATAAAAAATGTGTTCTTTTGTTATTTGCAATCTTCACAAATACCGGTAACCACCATTGCAGATTGTTGTTTGGTAAAATTTTTTGGAAGTTTTACTTCGGGTACAGTCACTTCGTCCAGGCAAATAGTCTTATCACAATTGCTGCAAATAAAATGCACATGATCGTCGTGGTGATGGCCCTGCTCGCAGTTGTGTTTACAAAGCGCATACAATATGGAGTTATCTGTTGTAGGTATTTGGTGAATGATTCCTTTTTCTACAAATGTTTGTAAAGTTCGGTAAACAGTTACTCTATCAAAAGCTGAGGAAGTGTTTTTTTCAATATCAGCATGCGCCAGGGCTCCATCTGTTTCTAAGAAAAGATCAAGTATTTTTTTTCTGCTTTCCGTAATGCTGAGCCCTGACTGCTTTAAAATATCCGGCTTTATTTTCATGTTTATTTTTTAGGTAGGTGAATTGCTAAAGCCGGTCATAAATCTTGTGTGGTCAATCTTTTCTTTTAATACTCCTTTAATATCGTATATCAGTTTTTTTACCTCATCCTCTTTTAAGCCATCATAAATTCCTCTTACACGCCTGTACCTGTCAACGAGTGCAAAATATTGGGTATGTATAAACTGGTTGGCTATGTTCTGGTTGCTGTCAGGTTTTTGGTTATCAATTATATAACCTATACGGGCCATTTTATAAAGAGAATCTTTGTTGCCCGTAACAAAATTCCAGTTTTTATTTGGTGCATTACCTGTAACGGCTGAGTTGCTTATTGAGTATGATCCATCAGCACTTTTTAAAAGAGAATTATTAATCATTTTTAGTTCATACTTTTTCAGCAATGGTATACTGTCAACCTCGGGCATGCAGGTGTGGGAGAGAATTAAAAAATCATTTTCATTTTTATAGGCATCATATACCCTGCGCATATTTGCATTCATTTTTGGACAAATACCTTTACAGGTTGTAAAAAAATATTCAGCCACATAAACCTTATCATCCGTATTTTTTTGGGTGATAATTTTTCCATCCTGATTGGTAAAACTAAATGCAGGTACCGCAGGGTTAATAACCTGCAAAGGAGATGCATCAAAATCATAATCCTTCATAATGAAGAAATAGAATACACCCAGTAAGACAGCGAAAAACAGCAGGTAAAATTTTATTTTTTTACTCATTATTGGTATCACTTTTTTTGATAAATAATGTCTTCAGGCCAAAAACTTTTTTTAAAATATTGCTAGCCAAAGTGTTTTTGTACATCACTTAAAAAGTAAACTTTGCAAAGGTACATTTGAAAAATGCAAATCTTCGTTAAGTGTTTAAACTATTTGCAACGTTAGTGCAAAAATTGTATATTTGTTATTGAGTATGAACTTAAAAATAAACTGGGACGGACTAGGGATTGCTACTTCACTGGCCTGTGCAATACATTGCATAGCCTTACCGTTGTTGCTTACTAGCCTCCCATTATTTGGTGTAAACATTATCCACAATATATATTTTGAGTGGGCTATGATATTGCTGGCTTTTGCTGTGGGTGTGTTTGCGTTATTTCATGGTTACAAAACTCATCATAAGAATGTGGTACCGCTTTTGCTTTTTACAACTGGGTTTTTATTGCTGATAACGAAACAGTTTTTTTTAACTGTTGAGGGTTATTTTGTAGTACCTGCTGTAATATTGATCATTAGCGCACATTATTACAACTACAGGCTTTGCACAAAAAGAAAATGCAGTTCGCCACACCATGCGCATTAAATGATTTTTGATTTAATAGATTTCATTATTAATTAAAAAATAAAAAAATGCAAAACCTTCTATTCATATTTTTATTATCTTTTCTAGGTAATGCAGCAAATGCTCAAAAAATTACAGATGATTTACTTATAAAGAATATTCTTTCTAAACAGACAACTGCCTGGAATGACGGAGACCTAGAAAAATTTATGGACAGTTATTGGCGCAACGATTCTCTAATGTTTATTGGCAAAAACGGACCAACCTATGGCTGGGAAAATACCCTAAAAAATTATAAAAAAGGGTATCCGGATATTAACACTATGGGTAAACTTGATTTTACGTTGATTGATGTGAAGCGGCTCTCGCCGGAATATTTTTCCGTTGTTGGAAAGTGGCATCTTAAAAGAGCGGTGGGTGATATTGGTGGTACTTTTACTTTGTTGTTTAAAAAAATTAAAAAGCAATGGTTAATAATTCAGGACCATAGCAGCTAAGCAGAGAAAACGTTTTATTTATAACTGTCCACTAACCTTGTTCCATTTTTTTTTGATGTGCTTAAAAAGAAAAAAACAGCCGGTAATAAAAACAGCATAATATAAAAAGTTTTTTAAGGATGGGCTGTCATCGAACAGACCAAATTTTAAATAAAGCCCCACAAAAATATTGATGAGCAACCATAAAATCAACAAAGAAACCGTTTGCATAATGGTTACCAAAAAAAGCTGAGTATCATCTTCCATTCCCATCTGCTAAAGTTATAAAATTTAATTGTTCCTTTAATTAGTGAAATTAGCCTTTGCCAATAAAAGCCTATATCGACTTAAGAAAAATAATCCGTTTATTTTATCAGGAGATTGTTGAATGCAGTACTGTCGCCATTAAAAACATTAAAATCTACATTAGCCTTAATGCCGTTTACATGGCCTGTTTCGTTGTGTTGCCAAAACGTCCAATTGCGCAGTATTCGGGGTTTATTTCTTTCCAGATAATGTGCTACCCAAAGCGGATAATCATCAAATTTGCCTGCTAAAAATTTGTTGTAAAAACTTATGTTGCTGTAAATAATGGGTTTTACTTTGTACCTCTTTTCTACAAGTTTAAGCCAGTCAGCAACACGCTGCTGTAAGTCTGTTACTGAAGCACCATTGGCCTGTTCTACATCCAGCACCGGTGGCAGATCTCCTTTTTTTAAATAAACATTTTCTACAAAATTTGCTGCCTGTAATTTTCCGCTTTTGTTGCCCGAAAAGAAATGGTATGCACCTCTTGGTATTTGAACTGCCAGAGCATTGCGCATGTTTATTTTGAATTGTTCATCAATTAAATCAGTGCCTTCTGTTGCTTTTATAAAAGCAAAACCAACTGCAACATTATTAACCTTCATCTGCTTAACAGCATCCCACGAAATATTCTGCTGGTGTCTGCTTACATCTATACCGTGTATCTGGTAATTTACAGGTATATAAATACCAAATTCTTTGTAAAGAATAAAAACCGGTTTATTAAAACGGTCTTTAAAATAGTAAGCTATGACTGAACAGGCAATTAAAAAAATAACCGTGTAAAATATCTTTTTACCAAAGCCCCGCACTTTTTTAGCCATACTTTTTTCAACCTTTAAAACTAATCATCCATCAAAAAAGACACAAAAATTACTTACCTTATAATCTGCTTTCGTACTGTTTTACCCGCAGCAGTAACTTCAACAATATAGGTTCCTCTTCCCCAACTGGCTGATTGTATTTTTACCAGAGCAGAACCGTAAAAAAGCAAAATTTTTTTGCTGTAAATTTTTTCCCCGAGTTTATTGTACACCTTCACCTGCGCCTTATCATCTTTAAAATCGTGTATGTTAATTGTAAAAGGGCTACTTACCGGGTTTGGAAAAACATCAACAATACCTTCGCCATTGTTACCAGGAATAGCCGGTGGTGGCAGAGTGGGCGTACAACTGCCATTATTAACAGCTGCAGTTTTTTCTGTACTGTTGTTTTTTGTAACCAGCCAAAGACCGGGATCCACCAATACAGTATCTGCAACAAAACCCAACGATCTAATAAACATTTCACCATTTATAATATTATCAAGCACAACTGTTTTTTCCTGCGTAGCATTTTTAAATTTAAGTGTAACCGGAAGTTTAAAGAATGAAACCGATGGGTGAGAAGTAATTTGAGAAAGTTTAATATTTACACAATTACTGTCGAGCACATTCCATTGCACCTGATAGCTGGGGTAACCCTGACCTGTATACCACTGGTCAAAAAAGTAAGTAAGATTTTTACCACTTTCCATTTCTAAATTCCTTTTTAAATCAGCAGTAGTTGCATTGCCATAAACCAATGCAGGATCTTGCTGATAACGCCTTAGCGCCTTTAAAAAAACATCGTCACCCAAAATAAAGCGCAGCATAAATAAGAGGTAACTTCCTTTGTTGTAACTCAACCTTCCGCTAAAAATCTGGCTAAGGTTAGTAGTATCCATCACTTTTACGGAGCCGCCCGGTTGTGATGTTATGTTGTTGATTACATTTCTTCTGTTAGCGAGTGCGGTGGCAGGATATTTTGTTTCCATGTTAAAGGCTGCGAGGTAGGTTGCAAATCCTTCGTTTAACCAGATATCTTCCCAGCTGTTGCAGGTAATTTTATCGCCAAACCATTGGTGAGCTAGTTCATGTGCCATCAATGATTCATCTGGCGTTACAATAAAAGTAGATGTCTGGTGCTCCATGCCGCCGCCCCACCCAAATTGTACATGGCCATATTTTTCATTTATAAAAGGATAAGGTCCAAAATTGTTATGGAACAGTTGCATCGATTCCAACACTTTTGATGTGTTATTTTGAAATAAAGCAAGACTTTCAGGATAGCAATAAGTTACCATTGGCAGGTTAACATTACCAAGCTGGATGCTGTTGTTAAAAACAGCATAATTAGTTACCGCCATGCAAATAAGATAAGATGATATTGGATAGCGGTGTTGCCAGTGTGTTTTTATTTTGCCACCGGCAACAGGTGTTTCGGTTTGTAAAATACCATTGCTTGCGGCTTTATAAGCAGCAGGTGCTGTAATGAAAACATCAATAGAATCTGCTTTGTCATTAATACCGTTTTTGCATGGCCACCAGTCTCTTGAGCCGTACGATTCACTCAGCGTCCACAACACTGGGGTACCTGCATGCACATCCTGTATAAAAGATCCAAAGCCCGTATTGGCGGGTACTCCCTTATACCAAATACTTACTGAGTCCAACACATTGGTATTAATATTTGACGGAAAATTTATAACAAGTGTATTGTTGGGTTGAGAAAAAGTTAGCTGTGATCCATTGCGCTTTATACTATCAGCAACCAATGGCGATTGCATATCTAATGTTATAGAAGAAAGTGCAGATATCGGTTTAAAATAGACAGTCACTTTACCATCAATGAAACGAACAGCCGGATCAACAGTCCATTCACAACGGTAATATTTTACATCAAAATTATCAGATGCAGCTGTAAGCCGCGCTGCGTTGGTAAACTGATTTTGATGCGCATCTTTTTCCATACGTGCGATTGATTCGACATCTGCTTTTTCCTGACCATGCACTATGCCTGTAAAAAAAAGCAACAAGAATAAAATTGATTTCATATCTAAATTTATAAATGATTTGTGTTTGTACATAAAACTGTACATAAAATTTTATGTACGTAATAATTATTTTAAACTAATACCCTGTTGCATAAAACAAGACTGTTTATTATTTATACATTCAACGCAGAATTTATTCCTGTATTTTACTAGATTTAAAATAACACTTATGAAATTAAGAATTATTATACCTACCATTTGCTTTATGCTGTTTAATATTTCTGCATTTGCACAGGAACCGGTTATAAAAGATACGCGTATAAAAAAGCTTGACAGGTTAGCTAAAAAAACTGACAGCACAGGTACGCAGATAAATAATATTGATAAAGACGCTTATAATGAAGTAACAAAACTTAATGTAAAAAGTTATTTTATTTTATTGGGAAGTAATATTAAACAGGAATTTACCAAACCTTTTCACATGCACAAGAGGGATTTTGTAAGATTGGGTAAATTTGCCCTTGTAACAGGAGCAATTGCATTTGCAGATAAACCAATACAACAAAATGCGCTTGAACTGCGAACCCGGAGCGCCAATGTAAGAAATGTGGGGAAATTTGTAACCAATTTTGGTGGATTGTATGAAGCAGTTACACTTGGTGCTTTTGGGCTATACGGGGTAATTGTAAAAAGTGAAAAAGTAAAAACAACCACATTGCTTGCCACACAAGCTGTATTGACGGGCTTTTTAACCGAAGCAGTTATTAAAACGCTTACCGGTAGAACAAGGCCAAATTATTACCCAACAGGTGTAGTAGCCCAACCAAACTTTAAGGGTCCTTTTGGCAATCTTTCAAAAGATGGGAATGGTAAAAGTTCTAACAGTTCATTCCCGTCAGGCCACACAACTGCTGCATTTGCTGCTGCAACCGTTTTTGCAGTAGAATATAGAAATAAACCTTACATACCTATAATTGCTTACAGTGCAGCAACACTTGTAGGGCTAAGCCGCATTACAGAAAATAAACACTGGGCTACTGATGTGCTTGCTGGCGCCGCATTAGGTTATTTAACCGGCAGGCAGGTTTCTTTTAATTATCACCGTTTTGCAAAAGTTAAAAATACCGAGGCTAAAAAGAAAAATATTACTTTAAATATGCAATATCATTTTGGCAAAATAATACCGGGGATCATATGCAAATTTTAAAGTTCGGCATAATGGTTAAATCAGCATTTCATCTTAACTAAGTACTTTTGTAAGTATGCCCGAATTTAATTTTAATGATGCTGTAAATTTTGCCGGTAAACTTACCCCCGCACGTGCATGGAATGGGTTAAAAGTTGTATGCAGTTTTTTTTTGAGCAAGCTGCTGGACAGACCTGTTCAATGGGGTTTCCCCATTTCAATTTCTTTTGAACCAACTACAAGTTGCAATCTTCGCTGCCCTGAATGTCCGAGTGGGTTAAGAGCATTTACCCGACCGACCGGTATGTTGCAGAAAGATTTTTTTACTGAAACGATAGATGATATTCATAAAGAATTATTATATCTCATTTTTTATTTTCAGGGCGAACCTTATTTAAATACTTCTTTTTTAGACATGGTTAAATATGCATCTGATAAAGGTATTTATACCGCTACCAGTACTAATGCACATTACCTTACAGATGAGGCTGCAAAAAAAACAGTGGAGAGTGGGCTGGACCGTTTAATTATTTCAATAGACGGTACAACGCAGGAAGCTTACAAACAATACCGAGTAGGCGGAAGCCTTGATAAAGTACTGGAAGGTGCAAAAAATATTGTGAAATGGAAAAAGGAATTAAACAGCAAAACACCTTTTGTTTTTTTTCAGTTTTTAGTAGTTAAACACAACGAACATCAAATAGAAGATATAAAAAAACTTGCAAAAGAAATTGGGGTTGATGAAGTTCGTTTTAAAACAGCACAGGTGTATGATTATGAAAATGATCCCAACCAGTTAATACCAGTAAACGAAAAATACAGCCGTTACAAACGCAATGCTGATGGTAGTTTTAAAGCTAAAAATAAATTTGCAAACCGCTGCTGGAAACTCTGGCATGCAAATGTAATTACCTGGGATGGGCTAGTGGTACCCTGCTGTTTTGATAAAGATGCCATGCACCGCTTAGGTAATTTAAAAAATGAGCCATTTAAAAAAATATGGCAAAACGATAACTACAAACAATTTAGAAGTGAGTTAATGAAGAGCAGAAAAAATATTGATATTTGTGCCAATTGCAGTGAAGGAGAGTCAGTTTGGAAGTAAAATTTAGATACCTGTTTTAAATTTTTTTGATGGATAAAGGTTTATTTAATAAGCGCATTTTGCAAGTGTTGGTATTGCTCCTTATTATTTTAATAGCGGTATTGTTAATTGGTCAGCTGTATATTTTTATACCGGGTTTATTAGGCGGCATAACGCTTTACATTCTGGGCCGCAGCTATTATTTCAAACTTATTTTTAAAAACAAATGGAAGAAGGGCTGGACGGCCATGATGTTTATTCTTTTTTATCTCGTTATAATTTTATTACCAATTTATTTAAGTGTAAATCTTGTTACGCCTAAAATAAACCAGATATTAAAAAATCAGGAACAGATAGTACAAAAACTGCAAAATATGGCAGAGAATATCTCTGCAAAAACAGGAATAAAAGTTTTGTCCCCCGATAATATAAAAACTGTTACACAAAAAATTTCTGGTATGGTACCCATGCTGTTGAGCGGTACAGCAACCACACTTGCGAATTTATTGATGATGTTTTTTTTATTATATTTTTTGTTGGTTGGCGGCAGAGATATGGAAAAAAACCTGCACAAGATTATACCATTAAAACCTCATAATGTTGATATACTTGCCGGCGAAACAAAAATGATGATAAAGGCAAATGCTCTTGGTATACCCATTATCTGTATTGTGCAGGGTATATTCGCATCATTAGGTTACTGGATTTTTGGTATGGATGATTGGGGACTTTGGGGATTCATAACCGGCGTATTTGCATTTTTTCCACTTGTGGGTACAATGATTGTGTGGGTGCCAATAATGCTCTATCTTTTTTCGCAGGGGCTTACTTGGCCGGCAATAGGCCTGGGCACTTACAGCCTTTTGGTAACTGGTAATGTTGATTATGTGGCCCGAATAAGTTTCATGAAAAAAATCGGTAATGTTCATCCGCTTATAACCGTATTGGGTGTAATTGTAGGGCTGGATCTTTTTGGTTTTATTGGTCTTATTTTTGGGCCTTTGCTCATTAGTTATTTCTTAATACTTGTAAAAATTTATATCAATGAATTTTCCGAAAACCATGAGTCACAAATTATTTTGGAAAGAGAACTTGATAAAAAAATTACTGGTCAACCTTAAATTATACGATCTTTAATATAATAAAGAAATCATTTTAAAGCCTGCAGTCCACAATGTTGCAGCTTTATTTTTATTATTGTTTTCCAATTATGAGTTTAGAAAAAGATATTAATCAACCAAAGTTTAGAACCGAGCACCAGAAGGTAATCATTAATCTAATTTACACCTATAACTGGATGAATGAAAGGCTAAAAAGCTTTTTTGGAAAAGAAGATATTACACCGCAGCAGTTTAATATTCTACGCATTCTACGGGGTGCAGCCACCCCAATTTCAACATTGCAAATAAGGCAAAGAATGCTCGATAAAATGAGCGATACCAGCCGCATTGTTGACAGGTTAATTACCAAGGCGCTTGTAAAAAAAATGGTTTGTCCCGGCGATAAAAGAATGGTAGATGTTACCATTACTGCAAAGGGGAAAAAACTGTTGGAAAAACTAGATGCTTTTGAACTTACTATGGATGCTATTGCCGGCTCTCTCACAGAAGCCGATGCAAAAAATGTAAATAAACTGCTGGATAAAATGAGGCTTGTTTCCTAAACATTTTATTTTCTATTTTACCGTTCTTAAAATGCTTGTCATGAAATTTTATCTACTGCTATTTACTTTTTTATATGCGTTGGGCTCAACAGCACAAAATGTTGCAAAGCCTGAGTTTAGGGCTGTGTGGGTTGCTACTGTAGATAATATTGACTGGCCCGATTCGCCAACAATTTATGCCCACATACAAAAAGCTGCATTTTTAAAACTTCTTAACATGCACCAGCGCAATGGCATGAATGCGGTAATTGTACAGATACGTCCCGCGGCAGATGCATTTTATCCATCACCCTTTGAGCCCTGGAGCCAATGGCTAACAGGCGTGCAGGGTCAGGCGCCTTTTCCGTATTACGATCCTCTGGAGTTTATGATAACAGAAACACACAAACGGGGAATGGAATTTCATGCATGGATGAACCCTTACCGTGCCGTTTTTAGTATAACAAATTCATCTATATCTTCTACACATATTACACGCCAACACCCCGAATGGTTTATTACCTACGGCGACAAAAAATATTTTGATCCCGGCAATAAAGATGTGCAGCGTTATGTAACAAATGTTGTGAAAGATGTGGTTAAACGCTATCATATAGATGCAGTACATTTTGATGATTATTTTTATCCTTACCGCATTGCCGGTAAAGAATTTCCTGACGATGCAAAGTACAGGCAATATGGTAATGGTATGAGCAAAGATACCTGGCGCCGCAGCAATACAGATTCTATCATTGTAATGCTCGGCAAAGCCATTAAGGAAACCAATAAAAAATGCAGGTTTGGTATAAGCCCTTTTGGGGTTTGGCGCAACGCATCTGTAGATTCTATGGGCAGCAATACCAGGGCCGGGCAAACCAATTATGACGATCTATATGCCGATATTTTACTCTGGCTGCGCATGGGTTGGATAGATTATGTTACACCACAACTGTATTGGGAAATAGACCATAAACTTGCAGACTTTAATACACTTGCAGATTGGTGGGCAGCACACAGCTACGGCAAAGATTGTTACATTGGCATTGGTTATTACCGTGCAAACAGCAATGCCGCATGGAAAGACAAAACCCAATTGCCAAAACAAATACAAAAAATACGCAGCCTGCCCACACTAAAAGGTATGGCATTTTACAGCAGTAAAGTTTTTGAAAAAAATCCAAACGGATGGAACGATACATTGCGTCTAAATTATTTTAAAGATAAATTAATGCGCTAGCAGCAGGAGCATTAGAACTTGCTTCAATTTCGGTATCGGGCTGTACGCTGTACCTGCGCTTTGCTGCGGTGCCGCTTCCATCCCGGCTATGTTCAGCATTAAATCTTTGTTTAACTTTTGCACTTGTTTTATACAATAACTTAAACAATTATAGTTATAATATAAATATTTTTACTCCGTAATTTCGCCGACAAATTAACCACATACGGTACATGCAAAAAATATTTTTTTTACTCTTTATAATAATTCTTTCAACCCATATTTTTGCCCAAAATACTTTTAAGGCTGTTTTAAAAAACGAAAAAACCGGAGAAATATTATCCGGCTTTTCTGTACATATTAAAGGCAAAACAACAGGTAGTATCAGCGACAGTACAGGGTTTGTACAGTTAACAAATATTGCAGACGGCAGGCAAACAATTGTTGTTACCGGCATCGGCTACATCGAAAAGGAAATTAAAATAACCTTCCCGCAAAATGAAACTGTAAATATTTTGCTGGATGCATCAGCAGAAGATCTCGAAGAAATAAAAGTTGTTAGTTCTACCAGGAGCAGCCGAAATATTAAGGATATTCCAACACGAATTGAAGGAATACCTGCAGCAGACCTCGATGAAAAATCGGTAATGCAGCCCGGCAATATTAAAATGCTTGTATCAGAAATTGCAGGTGTGCAAACACAGCAAACATCGCAGGTTTCAGGAGGTTCCAGCATACGCATACAGGGATTAGAAGGAAAATACACACAGCTTTTGCAGGATGGGTTTCCGCTTTATTCCGGCTTTGCAAGTGGGTTAAGTGTTTTACAAATACCACCATTAAATCTAAAAAGAGTAGAAGTTATAAAAGGAGCAACCTCCACATTGTATGGCGGCGGCGCCATTGCGGGGCTCATAAATCTTATAACGAAAGTGCCTACTGCAGAAAGAGAAATTTCTTTTCTTGCAAATGTCAATCAAACCAAGGCACTGGATTTAAGCGCATTTTATGGTGAAAAATATAAGAAAACAGGATTAACATTTTTTGCATCCGGCAATGCACAAAAAGCTTACGATGCCAACAAAGATGGCTTCTCCGATATTCCAAAATATACCCGTTATTCCTTCAGCCCAAAATTTTATTATTACCCTAATGACAAAACCACGCTCAGCATCGGCGTAAATGCAGGCTTTGAAAAACGCATAGGTGGCGATATGCTTGCTATAAATAATAAAGCAGATGCTGTTCATACATTTTATGAAAGCAACAACAGCAACCGTTTCAGTACACAGGCATCTTTTGAGAAAATATTTCTTAATAAAAATATTCTTACCATTAAAAACAGCATCGCTTTTTTTAACCGAAAAATTGAAAGAAAAACATACAATTTTGATGGCAGGCAAACAGCAACTTTCAGCGAAATAAACCTGCTGATTCCCCACGAAAAATCAGAATGGAATGTAGGGATCAATTATATTTCAGATAATTTTAAACAGACAAATAGTACTGCTGCAAAATTAAATTATAACAATACAGCAGCCGGTTTATTTGCACAAAATAATTTAAAATTTTCAGAGAAATTTATTGCTGAAAGC
>JANXTG010000125.1 GCA_025352525.1 Ferruginibacter sp. | reverse complement strand
AATTTCTATTTTCTCTGCAGAAAAATCTACTTCTTCTTTTATTTTTTCAATAAATGCCAAGAAAAATTCATTCTTGCTTTCGTTCCATTTGAGTTTTACAGCGGCTTCATCCCATGTTGTTGGAGCATTAAAAAAGTATCCCGCTTGCTCATAAAAATCGGTTAACAGCGTACATCTTTCTTTTACAAGATTCAATACTTTTTCAAAATATATTTTATCAACTATATTAATTCCTTTTTCTTCAAGAATGGTTTTAACCCGCAAACCATAATTTTCTACCGGTAACTTTTGTATCCACTGGTGGTTAAACCATTTCGCTTTTTCAAAATCAAATTTTGCTCCGCCTTTGTGTACACGGTCTATACTGAAAGATTCTATCATTTCTTCCATTGTAAAAACTTCCTGTTCTGTACCGGGGTTCCAGCCAAGCAATGCAAGCATATTTAAAAATGCTTCAGGTAAAAAACCAAGTTCCTTAAAACCTTTTGTTATTTCATTTGTTTTAGGGTCTGCCCAGTCCATTGCATATACAGGAAACCCAAGCCTGTCGCCATCACGCTTGCTCAGTTTGCCATTGCCATCAGGTTTTAAAATTAATGGTAGATGCGCCCATTGCGGCATATTTTCAATCCCAAATAAATGTTGCCAAAGTAAGATGTGCACAGGTGCACTTGGTAACCATTCCTCACCACGAAACGCATGGGTGATCTTCATTAAAAAATCATCTACAACCACGGCCAAATGGTAAGTAGGCATTCCATCAGCTTTTAATAATACCTTGTCATCTACATTGTTTGTATCAAAAACAATTTCGCCTCGTATCATATCAGTAAAGGAAATGCTGCTGTTTTCTTCAACTTTAATTCTAATTACATAAGGTTTTCCCGCTGCCAATAAGAGTTCCGTTTCTTCGGGTAATAACCGGAGAGAATTGTTCATCTTCATTCTTACACCACCATCGTATTGTAAACTTCCCCTGCCCTGTGCTTTGCGTTGCTCCCGCATTTCTTCAATTTCTTCCGGCGTATCAAATGCATAATAAGCATGGCCTGCAGCTACAAGTTTATCTGCATAAACTTTGTATAAATCTTTTCTTTCACTTTGGCGGTAAGGTGCAAAAGGCCCGCCTTTAATAACACTTTCATCAGCTTCAATACCACACCACTTAAGGCAGTTAAAAATATATTCTTCGGCACCTTCTACAAACCTTGACTGGTCGGTATCTTCCACTCTTACTATAAAATCTCCACCATTTTTTTTGGCAAACAAATAATTGTATAAAACTGTTCTTACACCACCTAAATGTAAACCTCCAGTTGGGCTTGGTGCAAATCTTACTCTTACTTTACTCATAAACACAAAGATACAAATTCAAAAAAAAGTGTTGAATGTTATTATCTGCACAATCTTAAAAAATGTTATTGAGATCAAAGAATTTGCATTTATAAATTTTTATGTGCTGCGATTATTTTACAAAACGTATACGCAATCATTAAAAATGGCTTAAGCAACAGCTTATTGCTTTTTATAATCAAAAATTATTTTTTGTATATCAGTTTTAATTACGGACAAAATTTTAAACGGAGATTTAAATGGTACTTTAAGTTTATTTTGCATTATGTTTTATTTTGTAAAAATGCCCAGATGGTTGCAGACGTTGTACCCTAACAGAATTTGGCAAATGGACAAAAATAAAAAAGAAATTTACTTAACATTTGATGATGGTCCACATCCCGGCATAACTGGTTTTGTTTTGGATGAGTTGAAGCAATACAATGCTGAAGCAACATTTTTTTGCATTGGTAAAAATGTACAAAAATATCCTGAAGTTTACCGTCGTATTATTGATGAAGGTCATACGGTTGGTAACCATACCCAGCAGCATTTAAACGGTTACAGTACAACTGATAAAATTTATGTTGATGATATTTTAGAAGCATCAAATTATATTGATAGTAATTTATTCAGACCGCCGTACGGAAAGATTAAAACCTTTCAGGCTAAAATTATAGCTACACTTAAAAAGCCTTTCAAAATAATAATGTGGACTATATTGAGCGGCGATTTTGATATTTCTATATCTCCTGAAAGATGTTTAAAAAATGTATTGTTTAAAATTTCCAACGGAGCTATTGTTGTTTTTCATGACAGTGAAAAAGCTGCTGAAAGAATGATGTACACATTGCCAAGAGTTCTTAAAACTTTTACTGAAAAAGGCTATGGGTTTAAAAAAATAACTGATTTTAATGTTTAAAACAAGTGGGCTCGGGTAGAAACCCAAGCCCGTTTTTAATCCGTACCCTATGAAAACTGTATTTAAATTAAGATATATATGTTAATAAGTATAATAATTTTGAATTTGTTTTTTAATTTGTTTTAAATACCGTTTATGATTGATACGCATTGCCATTTGTATATAAAAGAATTTGATGACGACATAGATTTAGTAATTGAAAGAGCGTTAATAGAAGGCATAACAAAATTTTATTTACCTGCAATAGATGCCGGCTGCACCAAAAGAATGGATAACCTGGAAAATAAATTTCCTAGTTATTGTTTTGCCATGGCGGGGCTACATCCCTGTTCGGTAAAAGAAAATTATCAAGAAGAATTATTGCACGTGCAAAACTTATTGGAGCAAAGAACATTTAAAGGTATTGGTGAAACCGGGTTGGACTTTTATTGGGATAAGACTTTCGTAAAAGAACAATATATTGCTCTAAACATGCAGATTGACCTTGCATTGAAATATAATCTGCCACTTATTTTACATACACGTAATGCCACACAGGAAACTATAGATGTTGTAAAAAAATATGAAGGGAAAGGCTTGAAAGGAATTTTTCATTGCTTTGGTGGTTCACTTTACGAGGCCGAACAGATTACAAGTATGAACTTTTTTTTAGGAATTGGCGGGGTAATAACTTATAAAAATGCAGGACTTGCCGAAGTGCTTGAGCATATAGATATAAAGCATATTGTAATGGAAACAGATGCTCCTTACCTTTCACCCGTGCCTATGCGTGGCAAAAGAAATGAAAGCAGTTATTTAAAATTTATTGTAGAAAAACTTGCTTTGGTAAAAGGAATAAGTGTCGAAGAGGCAAAACAAATAACTACTGTAAATGGTGAAAAAATATTCGGTGCATAAATATTGAAAGTGTATTTTTGCCGCCATTAAAAAGGGAGACGTGTCCGAGTGGCTGAAGGAGCACGCCTGGAAAGTGTGTATATGGGTAACTGTATCGAGAGTTCGAATCTCTCCGTCTCCGCTTTAAGGGACAAATCATTTTTTATGATCTGTTCCTTTTTTATTGTAGTAAATCTCTTCTGTAAAAAATAATTTCTGTATTTTTCTTATACTTTTACAGCACTGCAACAACATAGCTAAAATATTTTGAAAAAAGATCTAGTGAATTTAAAATGTACAATACACAGAGACATTTTTGCTACAAATGCAGCACCGTTATCAATAAAATAATTCTTTAAAAGGAGGTTACATTTAAATCAATATTGTAGACTTTTTTCTTTCATTTTTTTACTTCTATCTTATTTATTTCTTTTAAGGTTGTGCCAAATTATTAACCAACAAATTCGTATTAAAATGTTAATCTGTTTTAGATATTTCTGATAATTCAATTTTTTTATACGCTCATAATATAAAAATACCGGTCTTGACATTATCCTATTTCTTTCTCAAAAAAATATCATTTGCCACCATACTTCAATATTTTATTTATAAATACAGGTTATAAAATTTATATCCGGATTATAAAAATATTTGTAAAACTGTATATTAAAATCAGCAAATGTTTCTAAGTATTAGTTAGATATATAAATGGTGCTTTCCTTTTGTTTACATCACTTTATAATCTAAATATTTTCGAAATAAAATCTTAACAAAAATCATTTTTGAAAAATGCAGTAAGTTTTTAAATAAAACCAATTCTTGCAATTGAATCCCGAGATATACAACATACCTTTTTTGGGAAGGGAGTAATACAAAGCATTACTATAACAACAAAAGCATTTACAACATTAACTCTACCATGTTTAATTAAATATCGGGATTATAAAATTGTTTTACAAACTTGTTAAAACAATTTTAATACGCAGTTAAATATACCCACTGGTGGGTATATAACTGTGGTCTATATAATCTTGCTTTGTGAATGAAAGTTGTGATAATTACTCCTACATCCCTGTACAACAATTAAAAATATTTTAATAACAAAAAATAAACATAAAATGAAACATGCAAAAGCAATATTTTCGATACTTGCAATAGTATCTGTAATAATTTTTTCTTCATGCAATAAAGCTTCTACAACCGTTGACCCTGCACCTGTAGCAAGCGGAGCTTTTACTTATAAAGTAGATGGCGGTGCTACTATTACAGTAGATAGTGCAAATGCAGTGATATACAGTAGGACCGGATTTGGAAGAACTATCGATGTTTATGCCTTTAAAAGCGGTGGCCAGGTTTTAGAATTTCATTTTGCTCCAATTGCAGGTACAAAAGATGCTGCCACTACCTTACTCACCTACATAAATGGTAATCCTCCCAATAGTTATGATTCTCAATCTGGCGCTTTAAATTTAATTACCTGCGATACTGTTACAAATAAACTTATTGGCGATTTTAATTTTATAGGTAAACAATACAATGGTACTGTTACAAAAACAATTACAGAAGGGCACATGATTGTTACAAAACTTATTAAATATTAAATGAAGTATTCAATTTCATTTCGGTTAGTGAAGACAGCAAATGATAAAATAAATTTTAAAGCATGAAAAAAAATATTTTCAATTTTAATATACTGTTTATGCAGTATCGGTATGATGGGCTATAATGCAGAAGAAAAAACTTTTAACGGGTTTGTGGATATGCACAATAAACCAAACAAGAAAGTAAATAAATTTTACGCAGATATTGTAAATATGAATAAAGTAAATACTAATTTATTTAAAAAAGAATTAGATACACTTTATGGTTTGATGCAAAACTGGGTAAATGGTTTTAGAAAAGATTCCGATAATGTGTATGACTATGATAAAGCACTCTAATAAGGTTACCTAACATTAAACTGCACCATATTAAGTGATGTTATCAAAATAATAAATAGATATAAAAATACGCTAAGTAAACAAGAAGAAGATTCGGTAACAGATAAAATGGATACTTATGGAATTACCATTAACCATTTGGATAGTTTGCTAAAAAAAATTGGAGAAGTTTAAAGCAGGTAATTCTCTAAAATAATAAAATGAATTTTTTTTAAAAACAAGTAAAAAAACTAAACATGAAAAATTTAAAGACAACAATCTCTATCCTTACAATTTCATTAATTGCGATTTTTACATCTTGTAAAAAAACAAGTACAACAAATTCTGCTGCAAGCAGTGGTGGCTCTGTAACAGCTACTATTGGCTCAGTTTCTTTTAATGCTGCTTCTGCTAACATTTCAAAAGTGTCAAACATAGTAACCGTGCAAGGTGCTCAGGCAGATGGAAGTTCAATACAGATACAGGTAAGTGGACTCGGATCTCAATATGTACCAACAGCTGCTACTTACAACCTAGATCCAAATGCTGGCAACAATGGAAATTATGTAGGCACAGCTTTATACATGGCTCCTGTGGTGGGCACTACCGCAGGTAAAACTTATGCCTCTGGTGGCTGCGATGCTAGCTTACCAAGGTCAGGATTTGTACCAAGCGGTTCTGTAACATTTACAGAAATATCTTCTACAAAAATTGCAGGTACGTTTAAGTTTAATGCAGCACAGTTAAATGATTGTGGAGATGTGAAGGTAATTTCTACAGGTAGTTTTAGTAAAACATTTTAAGATCGTAAATCTAAACATGAAAGATTTTAAAAATTTGATTTGTTGAAGACAAAGTAATGATTATGGAAAAATACTTTTTGAAAAGATAGAAGCTAGTTGCAAAACAGGGGCAGAGCATATTTATAAACAAGAATCTATTTTTACAATAGATTTATTGACTTTTTTGATTCTCAAAATATTCTGTGAACAAAAAGTAAAATCAATAAACACCTGGAAATTCTTGCATTTGAAAAAGGCTGATGTTCATCACAGATAAAATATTTTTTGCTTTAAATTAAAAGAGCTTAGATGACTGTTAAAGTACTACAATCGATAGATATAACTCTTGCAAGTATGTGCAATTCTCTTGGGTTCCTCGTGGCTTTTAAAGTAAAGTTTTAGCCATAGTGCCCGGCTTGATAATTTTACAATCAAATTAATTTATGCAAAACAAACCGGTAGGCTGAGTAAAGCATACATTGACTAATCTACTTTAAGAACTGGTTAAAATAATAAAAATTGCATATAATGAATTCAAAGAAGATATATTAATTCATTTGAACCCTTATTTCCAGTTATTTAGTTTTGTATCTGGTTGCATTTATTATTTATTTTAAAAGACTGAAAAATATTTAAAAACTTAATAAAATTTTTAAACACATTTATTTATACTCTTACAATAGAGGCAAATCATTTTTATGATTTATTTTTTTAAATCTTTCAAACGATTTTTTTTTAAAAACTACTAATTGTTTCTTTAAGCAATAAAAAATCATACTGTCATGTATTGTTTTTAAGAATAAATTAGCAGTAAAATTTTTAGATTCTGTTAAATAATCTTTTTAGGTTGCTTGTCAATCATCATTCTAAAAATCTTTTTTAAACTACCTGATAATTCTCAGTTCATCATAAGGGTATCATTTTCTACAGACCGTATTTAATTTGTATTTATAAATATGTTTAAAAAAATGGAATGTTTTATGCTTTAAATATATATTATCAAACATAAAAAGTACATCATGAAAAACGAAGACGAAAATATTAACGAAAAGCCAAAAGGAAATATGTTGCAAAATGAAAACAGAGAAGATGAAGCATCCCCGGATAACTCAACTGAGCAACCGCAGAATAATTCAACCCATAGGCCCCTTGAAAACGTTGATCATAAACCGAGCACAACTACTCATCAACAAGCAAAAACTACAGAAGAACAGAATAAGAACAGCTGATTTAGTTTTATAATGAGTTTATTAAACAGTGCAATTTAAAAACCATAATTAAATAAAAAGGTACTTTTTTAAGTACCTTTTTATTGTAGTTCATTTAACAGTAAAAATTAATTGTGAAGATTAAAAGTCCCATTATTAATTAAGTCCGATGGAAATATATTTTTTTAATCATTTCTTTTTAATCAAATTCTTTTTCACGCTTGCTTAAATAATATTTAACATTTTTCTGCTGAAAATTAAACATAGGTTTATTTAAGGTTTAAACTTTTATTCTTTTATTTGATTGTCTATTTTAAGAGCTTAAAAGAAAAATCTGTTGTAATTATCTTTTTAATTTTTAAAATCAAAAACTATGAAAATGTTTAAAAATCCTTTAACCCGGGTAGGGCTGTTATTATTTACATCCATACTAATTTTTTCTGCCTGCCAAAAGCAGGTTGATGGGTCTGTAAATGCCGATACCGGAAAACAATTATCAGTTTATTTAGCTGATGATCCGTGCATGTACGATTCAGTTTTTATAGATATTCGTTATGTTGAAGTGAAAATTGATACCAGTAAACAACATATGAATGATGATCATTTTGGCGATGACGATAACGATAGAGATGATGATAACCAACACCAGGATCGTTATGGTAAGTGGGATACCTTGGCTATCAGAGCTGGTGTATACAATATACTCAAGTTAAGAAATGGTATAGATACTTTACTTGGTAGAGCAAATTTGCCTGTAGGTAAAATAAGAAAAATCAGACTTACACTTGGCGAAAATAATTCCTTAGTAAAATCAGGTGTACGTTATCCGATAAATCTTTTGGCAGGTGCAAATAAGTATGTGTATTTGA
The DNA here is from genome assembly GCA_025352525.1 of Ferruginibacter sp. Taxonomy (GTDB): domain Bacteria; phylum Bacteroidota; class Bacteroidia; order Chitinophagales; family Chitinophagaceae; genus Ferruginibacter. The sequence goes on along the minus strand of JANXTG010000125.1, from coordinate 1,609 downwards.
AATTAAAAGGTGAGGACGAAGATGAAATTGCAACAGGACAAAGCGCTGTTTGGATAGATTTTGATGTTTGTGAATCTATTAAATTTAAAAACGGTCAGTACTTTCTCAAACCATATCTCAAAGCTTTCTCATTAAAGCAATATGGTAAAATAGAAGGTAAAGTATTTCCACGAATGGCTTCACCGTTTGTAAAAGTTTTTAACAGTATAGATTCTGCATCTGCAATGCCTGAAGATGATGGAGAGTATAAAGTACGGGGATTAAGAGAAGGTATCTATAATATTAAATTTACGGGTTCTAATGGATATTTTGATACAACAATAAATAACATCCAGGTACGAAAAGGAGAAGAAACGCATATAGCAAATATTACGCTTAGACATTAATATCTTTCAACAAAAAAAAGGGCATTTCTTAATTTAAGAGATGCCCTTTTTTATTTAATCAAATAAAAAATTATCCCTTCATTACTTTTACGAATTTACCGTTGCTGTCAAAAATAACATCCTTTCCATCAACCTCAGCTTCGTACATAACTGTACCATCTGCTTTGGTAATTTTTGCACCTTCTTTTATAGTTTTGCCTTTGTAGTTTGCTTTTACATAAGCCAATACTGCTGCAGGAAGTTCTGATACTTTAATATCCATTTCGCTTTCCGTCATATTGCCGTTAGTTTCAAATAAAGCGCTCATAGTATTACCATCTTTTTTAAAACTCGCTTCGTACTTGCCATTTTCTTTTTCCCATTTAGTTGCAACACCAGGGTATTGTTTTGCAAAACTTGTTTTTACTGCTGAGGGAACCTTACCTGCATCTATTTTTTGTGCAAATGCTGCAAAAGTAATTGATGTGATACATGCAGTAAACGTTATTATTTTTTTCATAATTATTTTTTATTTTTTTAATAATAATGTAAAACTAAAACACAATTCTGTTGTTAATTTGTCGTTTTATGTTAAACGTTCGAGTATTCGTTTAATATAATTTTACCACAACCAAATGCTCCACTCCATCATCTTTTAATATGATATTTTTATCAGCTTGTTCTGCTTCATCCAACAGTACTTTCATTCTTTTTATAGGTTCTCCGGGAGTCTGAAAAAAGGTAATATTGTAAATGGTATTTCCAAACAAATATTTTAATTCAAAACTTTCCCATTCTTCAGGTATGCATGGTTCAAATCTTAATGTATTCCCTTCTTTTTTCAGCCCAATAAAATAATCTGTAATTAACTGATACATCCATCCTGCAGAGCCCGTATACCACGTCCAGCCACCACGGCCTTTGTGCGATTTTTCAGCATAAACATCTGCAGCAATTACATAAGGTTCTGATTTATAAACAGCAATTTTTTCTACAGTATTTCCTCTGTTTAACGGGTTGATCATTTGCAACAGTTCCCATGTTTTTTTTCTGTTTCCCATCGCTGCAAAAGCCATTACAAGCCATATAGCTGCATGCGTATATTGCCCACCGTTCTCTCTTACACCTGGCACATAACCTTTTATATAACCGGGATTAAGATCAGATTTATCAAAAGGCGGATCAAACAATTGTATAAGGCCAGCTTCTTTGCGTACCAAATATTTATCGGCAGATTCCATTGC
>JANXTG010000114.1 GCA_025352525.1 Ferruginibacter sp. | reverse complement strand
AAATACCCCTTTGATTCTTTGCCACACAAATGGAAAGATGCCGTTGCAAAATTCTCTGAAGACACGCTCCAAAGCCAGGGCATTGTACCATGGCATATACAGGTGATGCTGCAAAGATTAACCAATGCTTTTAAAGATAAAAATTACAGTGGCATAATGAAAAACAGTGCCGAGCTGGGTCATTACATTGCAGATGCACATGTGCCGCTGCATGCCAACAGCAACCACAACGGGCAATCCACAAATCAAAAAGGTATACATGGTTTTTGGGAGAGCCGGGTGCCCGAATTGCTGGCTGAAAAAGATTGGGATTTTATGATTGGCAAAGCAACTTACATTAAAGATCCCGGTAGTTATATTTGGGAAAGGGTGCTGGAAAGTGCAAAGGCAAGTGACAGCGTATTGAATTTTGAAAAAGAATTATCCAAACAATTTTCGGCAGATCAAAAATATTCTTTTGAAGACAGAAAAGGCAAAGTGATACGACAGTATTCAACCGCATTTACTTTGGCTTTTAATAAAAAACTAGATGGTATGATAGAAAGAAGAATGCGCCTTTCTATACAAAGCATTGCATCTTTTTGGTACACTGCATGGGTAAATGCGGGGCAGCCGGATTTAAAAGGTTTGGTTAAACAAAAATTCAACGAAACTGATGTAGCAACGTTTGAAGAACTGAATGCCAAATGGAACAGCACAGGCAAAATGATTGGCAGGGAAGAAGATTAAAATTTATATATAAAACGCCTTCGAAGCGACTGAAAACAATATGCTTTTTATAACTCCTCAAAATACCTTTACAACCTCTTTTTAATTTCTTACTTTTGCCCGTTCAAAATTATACACAGTGGTTTACAATTTTAATGCTGGTCCATCGATATTGCCTAAAGAAGTTTTCGAAGAAGCTGCAGCCGCAGTTTTAAATTATAACGATTCGGGTCTTTCTATTTTAGAGTATGGTCACCGCACTCCGGCATTTGAAGGCATTATGCAGGAGGCCAGAGATTTAATGAAAGAACTGATGGGTTTAGATGATAACCATCAAGTGCTGTTTTTGCACGGCGGCGCATCTACCCAATTTATGCAGGTCCCTATGAACCTACTCGATCTAAAAGAAAGTGCCGCTTACACCGATACGGGTTTGTGGGCAGCTAAAGCTATTAAAGAAGCAAAGCTTTTTGGTAAACCAGAGATTGTTTGTTCTTCAAAAGATAAAAATTACAGCTTTTTACCAAAAGATTTTGCTGTGCCCAACGATTCAAAATATTTACACATTACCACTAACAATACCATTTACGGAACACAGTGGCAAAAAATTCCTGTAACATCTAACTCAATGGTGGCGGATATGAGCAGCGATATTTTAAGCAGAGATCTGAATTTTAATGCCTTTGATCTCATTTATGCAGGAGCGCAAAAAAACATTGGTGCTGCCGGCGTAACTGTTGTGGTTGTAAATAAAAATATACTGGGTAAAGTAAAACGGAATATTCCTACCATGATGGACTACCGAAATCATATTGCAGAAGGAAGCATGCTAAATACGCCACCGGTTTTTGCCGTATATACCTGTATGCTTACGCTGCGCTGGCTAAAAAAACAGGGCGGTGTAAAAGCAATAGAAAAAATAAACAATGAAAAAGCGGCTTTGCTGTATGCAGAAGTGGACAGAAATTCTTTATTTAAAGGAACCGTTGCTGCAGAAGACCGCAGCAAAATGAATGTGTGTTTTGTAATGGAAGATGGGCAAAAAGAAGCAGGGTTTTTGCAATATGCTACTGATAATAAAATCATCGGTATTAAAGGGCACAGAAGTGTGGGTGGTTTTAGAGCATCTTTATATAACGCAATGCCATTAAGCAGTGTAGCGTATCTGGTAGAATTGATGAAAGCGTTTGAAAACAATTAATAATTGGTATTTATTTAAAATTTAAATCATTAGGAAAATTATAATCAAATAATATCGGTTTTAAAAATTAGTTGCTTTTAAATACAAACATCATTTTCCATTACAAAATTTTAAATTATCTATTAAATATATATATGATTACAATCTCACCCTTTGCAGCATTAAGACCGGAAGTAGCGTTTGCAAAAGCTGTAGCATCGAGACCTTACGATGTATTGAGCAGTAAGGAGGCAAGAACAGAAGCGCAAGGCAATCCAAATACTTTTTTACACATCACCAAAAGTGAAATTGATTTACCTGAAATGACAGATGTGCACTCACCTGAAGTGTATACAAAAGCAAAAGAAAATCTTGCAGCTTTTATAAGTCGCAATATTCTTTTTCAGGAGAGCAAACCCTGTTATTATATTTATCAATTAACAATGAACGGTCGGGCGCAGGTAGGTTTGGTTTGTGGCAGTTCGGTAGATGATTATGAAAATGGACTTATAAAAAAACATGAATTTACCAGGCCAGAAAAAGAGCTGGACAGAATTACACATATAAAAACAACAGGCGCTCAAACAGGCAATGTATTTATTGCTTACAGAAATGTAGTAGAGATAGATGAGCTGATTGCAAATTGCATGAAGGAAAAATCTCCGCAGTACAGTTTTACTGCAGCTGATGATGTACAGCATAATATTTGGGTAGTAAATGATGAAAAGACTATTAAACTTATTACCGATCTTTTTAAAGAAAAAGTCCCCGCTACATACATTGCAGATGGGCATCACAGAGCTGCTTCAGCCGCTAAAGTAAGGGCAGCATTAGGCAATGATGCAAACCAAAATGCAGGGATTTTTTTAACTACCCTCTTCCCTGCAAACCAGCTCAGCATTATGGATTACAACAGGGTAATTAAAGATTTAAACGGACATACACCTGAAAGTTTTTTAAAAGAATTGGAAAGCGATTTCACAATAGAAAAAAAGAATGAAGCTTATAAACCCACTGCAATACACCAATTTGGATTGTATTTAAACAAACAGTGGTACTGCCTTACAGCTCATAAAAAAATCATTAAAGAAAATGTGCTTGGCGTACTGGATATAAATATTTTACAGGAAAATATTTTGACTCCACTCTTAAATATTGTTGACCAGCGTACAGATTCAAGAATAGATTTTGTAGGTGGAATAAGAGGCCTTGTAGAGCTGGAGAAAAAAGTTGACAGTGGAGAAATGATATTAGCAATAAACCTTTACCCGGTAAGCATGACCCAGTTATTTGCAGTGGCAGATAGTGGAGATGTGATGCCGCCAAAAAGTACCTGGTTCGAACCTAAATTGCGTGATGGTTTACTTACACATTTAATTAATTAATAAAAGGATATATTTTAATGACCCTTTTTTATCTTTACAACAACATGAAAAATATATTATCAATACTGATGCTTTCTTCCCTTATTTTAGGTAACAGTGTTTTAGCACAGAGCACAGATCAATTACATGAAACCGCTAAAGCATTTATGCGCCAGGGCGATTTTTCGAATGCTGTACTTGTATTGAACCGGGCTTTACGACAGATGCCCGAAAACACTGCATTTGCTAAAGACCTTGCACTTAGTTATTACTACCAAAAAGATAATTTAAAAGCTCTTGAAATAATTAAGCCTGTGTTGGACAGCAAAGATGTAGATGACCAGTGTTTTCAGATTGCAGGCAATATTTACAAACAACTTGATCAGATAAAAGAGTGTGAAAAAATATACAGAAAAGGATTAAAGAAATTTCCGGCAAGTGGGCCACTGTATAGCGAACTTGGGGAAATTATTTTTGTTGACAGTAAACTGGATGCGATAAAAAATTGGGAGAAAGGAATTGAGACAGACCCTTCTTACAACAAAAATTATTATAATGCCGCCAGGTATTATTTTTTTTCTGCTGATAGAGTATGGGCAATTATATACGGAGAAATGTATGCAAACATGGATCCTACAGGCATAAAAACACCCGAAATAAAACAACTTATTTTAGACTCCTATAAAAAATTATTTACTGAACCCGATATCAAAAGAACAGACAAAGACAGGACAGGGTTTGTAAAAGATTATCTGGAAGTAATTAACAAACAGAGCTCAGTTACCGCTGCCGGCATAAATGCTGAAATACTTTCTATGATAAGAACAAGGTTTGTAATTGATTGGTTTTCCGGAAAAAACAAGCCGGCGTTCAAATTGTTTTCATACCACCAGCAACTGTTAAAAGAAGGAATTTTTGAGGCTTATAACCAATGGCTATTTGGAGCTACAGAAAATTTAAGTGCTTACGAAAATTGGATTAAAACACATCCTGTCGAATATAAATCATTTTTAGAGCTACAAAAATCCAGAATGTTTAAAGTTCCTGCAGATCAGTATTATCACTAAAATATTATTTGATGTCTAAACATTAAATATATATGTTTGTATTAAATAAATATTATAACATGAAAAATTTTTTAATTCTGCTTGTTTTTACAGTTTGCTTTGCTGCCTGCAAAAACAACACTGCAGACAAAGTTACAACCACAGAAAAACAAACTGCGATAATTGCTGATGGTACTGCGTATGCAGTAGATACAACTTCAACAATCACCTGGATAGGAAGCAAACCTACAGGAAAGCACACGGGTACTTTTAACATTTCTGGAGGTACGTTTATTGTAAAGGATGGTGCTTTAAAAGGCGGCACATTCACAATCAATATTAATTCTTTAAACAATGAAGATCTTGCGGCTGATGCAGGATCAAAAGCTAAACTGGAAGGCCATTTAAAAAGTCCGGATTTTTTTGACGCAGCAAAATATCCAACTGCCAAATTTGAAATAACTTCAGTGGAGCCTAATACTGATATAACTAAAAAAGAGGTTACACATTTTATAAAAGGCAACCTTACTTTAAAAGACAGCACTAAAAATGTTGCTATACCGGCAAGGGTTACTGTAGATGCAAAAACATTGTCTGCAAGTGCAATATTTAGCATAGACAGAACTTTATGGGGTATGAATTATAAAGGTCCCGATAACCCGCAGAATTGGTTTATTGCTAAAGCAGTAGAATTAAAATTAAACTTAACTGCAGCTTTAAAATAAATCAGGTTTTATTTTTTGAAAAGCCATCTATTAAGGATGGCTTTTTTTTTATAACTTAGTTTTTAAAACTTATTGAGGCTGTTTTAATAATTACAGCAAATAATTTTTCAAAAGACGATTCTATACAAACTGCTTGTTAAAAAATTTCCATCGATGAACGAACATTCCAGAATATTTGATTTTATGTATTACCAGCTGGAGCATTTTCCTAAAACTGATATGTTTGCTGCTAAAGTAAATAATGTATGGGAGCCAATAAGTACCGCTGAAACAATTGCGATGGTAAACAGACTCAGTGCAGGATTAATAAAGATTGGTGTAGGTGAAAACGATATGACGGTGAACAAACAGGATAAGGTTGCACTCATTTCCCGCAACAGACCTGAATGGTTAATGCTTGATATGGCCTGCCAGCAAATAGGTGCAATACTCTGCCCCATTTACCCCACCACAAATGTAAATGAACTGGAATTTATTTTTAATGACGCAGAAATTAAGATAGCTTTTGTAAGTGGTAATGATATTTTGCAAAAAGTGAATGACATCAAATCCAAAGTTCCATCTTTACAGGATGTTTATTATTTTGATGTAGCAGATGGTGTAAAGTTCTGGAAAGATTTGCTCATAAATATTACAGATGATGACTTACAAAATTTAGAACTTATTAAGGCTTCTATCAAAGCACACCATTGTGCAACCATTATCTATACCTCGGGTACTACAGGTTTTCCAAAAGGTGTAATGTTAAGCCATAGAAACATTGTAAGCAATGTTGAAAACGGTAAAATAAGTTTTCCATTCAGTGACAATCCTGAGGGAAGAACTCTTAGTTTTTTGCCGCTCAATCATATTTTTGAAAGACTTGCTTCCTATATTTTTATGAGCAGCGGACACTCGATCTACTTTGCAGAAAGTATGGAAAGTATTGGCGAAAATTTAAAGGAAGTAAAGCCCACAGTATTTTGTACAGTGCCCAGATTACTGGAAAAAGTTTACGAAAAAATAATGGCAAAAGGGGCAGAATTGACCGGCGTAAAAAAACAGCTTTTCTTTTGGGCAGTAAATCTTGCCAACAAATACGACAATTTAAACAGCGGTGGATTAAGTTATAATCTACAACTTGCCCTTGCCAATAAACTTATATTTAATAAATGGAGAGAAGCGCTTGGTAACAATATTTCTTACATTATTACAGGTGGTGCAGCTTGCCAGGTTAGACTTTTACGAATATTTAATGCTGCACAAATTCCAATTTTTGAAGGATACGGCCCTACAGAAAACAGTCCTGTAATAAGTGTGAACAGAAGAGAAAAGGGTGGAATGAAGTTTGGAACCGTAGGCCCTGTAATGGAAGGGCAAGAAGTAAAATTATTGGAAGATGGTGAAATATGTGTGAAGGGGCCGAGTGTAATGATGGGATATTACAAACGGCCGGAACTGACTGCCGAAACCATAAAAGACGGGTGGCTGCTTACAGGGGATGTTGGTGTTTTTGAAGGTAAATTTTTAAAGATAACTGACAGAAAAAAAGAACTTTTTAAAACAAGCGGCGGCAAATATGTAGCTCCACAGCCTATCGAAAATAAAATGAAGGAGTCTCCCTTTGTTGAACAGATAATAATTATTGGTGCAGAGGAAAAATTTGTGGGTGCACTTATTGTCCCATCAATGCCAAGCTTGAAGGAATGGATGCGCTCGCAGGATATACCTTTTACTACAGCTGAAGATGCTGTACATAACCCTAAAGTTCGTGGGCTTTATAAAGAATTGATAGAATCTTTTAATAAATTTTTTAACCATGTAGAACAGGTAAAAAAGTTTGAATTGCTGCCTAACGAATGGACGATTGAAAGTGGTGAACTTACCCCAACTTTGAAATTGAAAAGAAAAGTTATTATGGAAAAATATAAGCCCGCACTAGAAAGGATTTACAAGTAAATATATTGGTCTTTACAACAACTTATGCTCCATTGAATACAAGGTAAGCTCAGCATTATTTTTTAAATTCATTTTTGCCATTATACGAGACCTGTATGTACTTACAGTGGTCACACTTAAAAAAAGAGATTCTGCAATTTCAGAAACAGATCTGCCTGCAGCAAGCATTTTCAAAACATTAAATTCTCTGTCAGATAAATATTCATGCAATGCTTTGTTGTGATCCTGATCCAGCGTTGCAGCAAGTTTTTCGGCCACAGCTGCTGTTATATATTTTTTACCGAGCATTACTTTTTTCACTGCATTTACCAGTTCATCGGGTGCCATATCCTTACTTAAATAGCCTGATGCACCGGATTTTAAAACCCTCAGCGCATATTGCTCTTCCGGGTGAATACTTAAAATCAGCACAGGTAAATTTGGATGTAACTGCTTTATTTGCTGCAGCGCATCTAAACCGCTTCTTCCAGGCATACTCAAATCGCTTATAACAACATCCCATGTTGATTTTATTACATTTTTTATCAGGTCTTCCGCATCTCCCACTTCTTCTACAAATGCCCCCGGAAAACCTTCCAATAAAATTTGCCGTAAACCTCTTCTTACTACGGTGTGATCGTCTGCAACTAAAATTCTGATCATAAATAATAATTTTATTGCTATTTTAAAGGTACAGTAATTATAACAGAAGTTCCTTTGCCGGAGTTACCGTTTATTTCATATTTTCCATGTATTAATTGTATTCTTTCTTTCATTCCAAGCAGGCCCAGTGTCTTTTTATTTTTAATATCATTTTCTTCAAATCCTATACCGTTATCTTCAATAAATAAAGTAATTATATTATTTTCCAGCCTAAAAAATGATATTACTTCTGTAGACTGCGAATGTCTTAACACATTAGTTAAACTTTCCTGAAAAATACGGAATACAGCTGTTGCAACGTCTGTATTTATTGTTAACTGATTAACATTAGAGCTAAATATTGATTTTATTTCAGATCTTTTTTCAAACTCTTCACTTTGCCATTCCATAGCAGCAATCAGACCAAGATCATCCAATATACTTGGTCTTAATTCTGTAGCAATACGCCTTACAGTAATAACTGTTTTATCAATTAACGCAATTGCATCTTTCATTTTTTCTTTCACAGCTTCATCGTGGGAATTTACTTTTCTGTTCAACCATGAAATATCCATTTTTAACCCGGTTAACTGTTGCCCCAGTTCATCATGTATTTCACGAGCCATATGGCTGCGTTCGTTTTCCCTTATCGTTTCAATATGAGAAGCCAGATCTCGCAAAGCTTCATT
>JANXTG010000110.1 GCA_025352525.1 Ferruginibacter sp. | reverse complement strand
GTTGAATCAGCAACCATTTCATTAATGAAGTCGAAAGATTCGTCGATAATTAAAATTGCTTTATCAAATAAAACAGGAAAATTTTCATTTACCGGTATTCCTTATGGAAATTATTTTGTTACTGTAAGCGCTGTAAATTTTAATAAAGTAAATTCTGCTGTATTCTCTATTTCGGAAAATAATACCGCAGCCACACTTGATGCTTTGATTTTACAGCCTGTGGCTAAAAATCTTGCTGCTGTTGTTGTTACCAGCAAGAAGCCACTTATTGAACAAAAGATTGACCGCATGGTAGTGAATGTAGATGCTTCTGTAACCAATGTAGGTTCAACAGCTTTGGAAGTGCTTGAAAAATCACCCGGCGTATCTGTTGATAAAGATGGCAACATCAGTTTAAAAGGTAAATCATCAGTAATGGTTATGATTGATGGCAAACCCTCCTACCTCAGCGGTGCTGAGTTGGCAAACCTGTTGGGCAATATGAATTCAAACCAGTTAAGTCAGATTGAAATAATGACTAACCCTTCGGCAAAATATGATGCAGCAGGTAATGCAGGAGTAATTAATATTAAAACCAAGAAAAGTATTACACAGGGTTTTAACGGAAGTGTTACCCTTAATTATGGTCAGGGCGTTTATGCAAAATCCAATAACAGCATTGCGCTTAACTACAGAACCAGTAAGATAAATACTTTTTTAAATTATGGCTACATGATCAATAAAGGGTTCATGGATTTTGACATTCAAAGAAATTTTTTTGGAACTAATGGAACAAAAATTTCCGAATTGGATCAGCAGTCTAACAGAACTAATAAAAGCCAAAACAATAACCTTAAATTAGGGTTAGATTATTTTATCAATAAGCAAACAACTTTAGGGATAGTAACTACTGGGTTTATAGCACCTCAAAAGCAGGATGGCTTTACAACCAGTTACCTTAAAGATGGTAATTCAAATATTAATTCTATAGAAAAAACGATTAGAACAGTTGACAACACATGGAAAAATGGAACGGTTAACCTCAACTTTCATTCTTCATTTGACAGCAGTAAAAAAGACATAACTGCCAATTTTGATTATCTTCATTTTGACTTTTCTGGTAATCAAAATATTACAGGTCTTACATACAATCCAAGCCAAATCTTACAATCATCAAATTATTTAAAAAACCTGCTTCCCTTAACAATAGATATTTATTCAGGTCGGCTTGACTATGCACAACCACTCAATAATGGTTTTAAATTAGAGACGGGTATTAAATCAAGCCTGGTTAAAACGAATAACGTTGCTGACTTTTTTAATTTATCAAACAATAAATGGCTCAATGATAGTGTGCTTAGCAACACTTTTAATTACTCAGAAAATATCAATGCTGCATACCTTAACCTCAATAAAAAATTTGGTAAGTGGATGGTTCAAACCGGAGTTAGACTTGAGAATACGAATTATAAAGGCTTGCAATCTTCACTTTCACAAAAATCAGATTCAAGTTTTAACCGTAATTACACCAATCTTTTTCCAACAGGCTTTATTAGTTATGAGCTAAATAGCAATAACCAGTTTGCAATTTCAGTTGGGCGCAGAATTGACAGACCAGCTTATCAGGAATTAAATCCCTTTATTGGTTTTATTGATAAATACACTTATTCAACAGGCAACCCCTTTTTGCAGCCCCAGTTTAGTACAAACATTGAGTTGAACCATTCATTTAAAAATCTTTTAACCACTACAATTAATTACAGCGTTGTGCATGATATGATTAATGAAACCCTTATTCACAAAGATTCTGTAATAATAAGGAGCGTGGGCAATATTGGCACAAGGTATAATTATGGTATCACAGAAAGCGCCACTATTCCATTTAGCAACTGGTACAGTGCTAGTGTTTTTGCAAACCTGTATCAAAACAAATATACCGGAGAAATTAACGGCTATCCTTTTAATGCAAAACAACTCGCACTTTCATTAAATGTAAACAACCAGTTTAGCTTTACGAATGGCTGGTCGGCAGAATTATCGGGCAACTATACAAGCCGCAACAGGAATGAAGGGCAAGCCATCATGTTACCAGCCGGACAGGTATCAACCGGTATTGCAAAACAACTATTAAATAATAAAGCAAGCATCAAGTTTAATATAAGAGATATTTTTTATACCCAAAACCCAAAGGAAATTCAGAACTTTCAGGATGTGCAATCAACATTAAAAATCAGCAGGGACACCAGGGTATTTAATATTGCGTTTGTTTACAGGTTTGGAGCCAATTTAAAATCTAAACCTGCAAGTTCGTCACCAACTGATGAGCAAAAAAGAGTAAAAATAAATTAATAAAAGTGCTGTTCAGTTGTTCCAAAAAATTTAAAACAAATCTATTTATAAATAAACCCAAACAAAAAAGATTATGGCACAAGAGTTAAGTAATATAAAAAAGCCGGCTAAAAACATGCGTTATTACATGCGTTTCCTCCATAACAATATTGGCTTCTTTATAGTTGGTTTGGTTGTTATTTACAGTTTAAGTGGTATCCTTCAAATTTATCGGGATACAGATTTACTAAAACATGACGTTGTTAACCAAAAAAAGCTGGATGTAAATTTAGCACCGGATAAGTTAAAAAGTGCGCTAAAATTGAGAGAACTTGTTGTTGAAAAAACAGAAGGAACAGTTGTTTATTTTAAGGAAGGTAATTATAATAATGCAACTGGGATGGCTACTTATACTACAAAAGAATGGTATAATTGGGTGCTTCGATTTACTGAATTGCATAAAACCAGAAGTAAGGAACCGGGGCATTCTTTGGCGCACTATTTTACAACCATCTTCGGTATTTTGTTATTGTTTATGTCTGTCTCTGCCTTCTGGATGTTTAAGCCTGGTACAAAGCTATTTAGCCGGGGTGTATATATGACTGTAGCCGGTATTGCAGCGTCTATTATTTTATTGTTTTTATAAATGTTTTAAAATTGAAAGGCTTTACACAAATAAAGAAAAATCAAATTTTGTTCATGCATATTATTGTATGGGCTATTATTTTTTTACTTCCTTATGTGTTTAATACATGGGATGAAAAAGGTGAAACATCTTCTGTTGATCCATACAGAAGCATCAAAACCGTTACTAATTTTTTATGGATGGGTTTGTTTTATCTGAATGCATATGTGTTGATTCCACTTTTATTTTACAAAAGAAAATACTTCCAGTATACGCTGGTGCTATTTGCCAGTTTTTGTATCATCATGTTGTTACATGGGGCTTTATTTAAACCTTTTGTAACCGGACGCTCCTTCAATTTTGTGCCCTCTTCAGTTCATAATATTATTCCTTTTTTGTTTACCATTTTTGTGAGTCTAACTTATAAAACCCTGGCTGACAGAATGCAATTAGAAAAAGAAGCAAATGAAAGAAAACAGGAAAACTTAAAAACAGAATTGTCTTTTTTGCGTTCGCAGATAAGTCCACATTTTTTATTTAATGTTATGAATAATATAGCAGCAATGGTTAGGCTGAAAAGCGATGAACTGGAACCTACTATTCATAAATTATCATCGTTGATGCAGTATATGCTTTATGAGACAGACGAAGAAAAAGTACTGTTACAAAGCGAAATAGAAAATTTACAAAGTTACATTGACTTACAGCAGCAACGTTTCAGCGAAAAACTTAAGTTGTATGTTTCATTAAACGTTAAAGAGAATTGGCATGCAATTGAGCCGATGCTGTTAATACCGTTTGTAGAGAATGCCTTTAAACACGGAACCGGTATTGTACAAAATCCAGAAATAGAAATTGAACTCAAAGCAGAGAATGGCAAACTTTATTTTATTGTAAAAAATAAATTTATTGAAACTGAAACAATAAAAGACAAAACTTCAGGCATTGGATTAACAAACGTAAAAAGACGACTGGAATTATTGTATCATAACCGACACCATTTTACAATTAATAAAAGGGATAACTGGTTTACTGCTTCTTTAGAATTAACTTTTAAATCATGATGAACTGTATTGCCGTTGATGATGAACCGCTTGCTTTAAAACTGCTGCAGGATAATATAAGCAGAGTGCCATTTTTAAAATTGGCAGCTGCATGTAATGATGCTTTTGAAGCAATGAAAGCATTGCAGGAAAATAAAATTGATTTGGTTTTTATTGATATTCAAATGCCGGGGTTAACGGGACTACAGTTTATTAAAAGCCTCGAAAATAAACCACTGGTAATTTTTATTACAGCATATAAACAATATGCCTTAGAAAGTTATGATTTATCTGTTGTAGATTATTTGGTGAAGCCTGTGCATTTGGATAGATTTATTAAAGCCTGTAACAGAGCAAAAGAGCTTTACGAATTGAAAGCAACAAAACAGCACAATGCAGTGCAACCATCTGTAGAATATTTCTTTTTAAATGTTGATTACAGTCAGGTTAAAGTAATGTTTGATGACATTATTTGGATTGAAGGTTTAGGAGATTATATTAAAATAAACCTTAAAAGCACAAAAAAAGCGCTAATAGTAAGAACAAGTCTTAAAGCAATAGAGCTCCAACTTTCACCTAATAAATTTATAAGAATTCACAAGTCCTATTTAGTCGCCATTTCTGAAATTACAGCCGTTCGTAAGAACAGCCTTTTTTTAAAAGAAATGGAAATCCCTGTTGGTGAAACATTTCGTGATACTGTTGAAAAATTGATCAGAAATGAACTATAATTTTTCTAGCCTTGGTTGCAATTTTTAAAACTTTTATATCGTCCCACAAAAAGAAAACCCTCAAGGCAGTCTTGTAATATGCACTTCCAAATAAATGATTCCATAAAGTCAATAAATCGCTCTTAAATAAAATTGCTTTTTGTCAACTTTGCCGCGTGATTATTCCTTTTAAATAACAAAAGAGGCAAAAGGGTTTCGATTTAAATTTCATAAAAAGAAAACGTTTATACCATTCCCTTTTTATTTGTGAGAACCCTGCAGGAACAGAATTAAAAAATACTTGATACCGCTTTCCTTCAGTCGATTTTCCACCAACCGCAAAAGCGTTAAAATGGTCGTTCGCCGCATCATTTCTCAGTTTTGACGAATATATCTTACCAATTGGGTTGGGGTAGTTATATTTAGTAAAGCCATTTTTTAGTAGTGGCTCGTATTTTCTAAACAACACATTGCTTTATGCTTGCCTTACTACCTTATTCCCGGAAAATTATTTTTATTGCTTTTTTGCTTTTTAATCTGCTTGGTGATTCTATTGCCCAGGATAACAATTCTGTTATAAGAGTTGCCAATAAAAATGGACCTGTATTGGGTTATTCTGCCTCGTCGGGCACAAAGCTCCTGACGGTCAATGGCCTCCATTTCAAAGACCTTAACCGGAATGGTAAACTTGATAAATATGAAGACTGGAGATTGAGTGTTGACGAACGTGCCAAAGACCTCGCTTCAAAAATGACGGTAGAACAAATTGCAGGGCTTATGCTGTACAGTGGCCATCAGGCGATACCTGGTTCTGCGAAAGGATTTGGTGCCGCCACATACAACGGGAAACCTTTCGCTGAAAGCGGCGCAAAAGCCTCTGACATTACCGATCAACAAAGAAAATTCTTAACCGATGATAACCTGCGGCATGTGTTGGTAACGCGGGTGCAAACACCTGAAATAGCGGCGCAATGGAATAATAATATACAGGCATTGCTGGAAGGATTGGGCTTGGGTATTCCATCTAATAACAGTTCAGACCCCAGGAACGGTGTGATAGCCAGTACCGAATATAATTTTGGGGCTGGTGGGGCCATTTCAATGTGGCCCGAAGAATTAGGTATGGCAGCAACCTTTGATCCTTCCCTTGTGCAGCAATTCGGATCGATTGCTGCCAAAGAATACAGGGCTCTTGGAATAGCAACCGCACTTTCACCCCAGATAGACCTTAGTACAGAACCTCGCTGGAACCGTTTTGTGGGGACCTTTGGAGAAGATCCACAACTGGCTGCCGATATGGCCAGGGCATACGTTGACGGATTTCAGACATCCACTGGTAAGGATGAAATCAAGAACGGATGGGGCTATGCAAGTGTAAACGCCATGGTAAAACACTGGCCCGGCGGCGGACCGGAAGAAGCCGGTCGTGACGGGCATTATGCCTATGGAAAATTTGCCGTATACCCCGGAAATAATTTCCAGACACACCTCATACCATTTGTGGATGGCGCATTTAAATTAAAGGGTAAAACAAAAAAAGCTTCTGCGGTAATGCCATATTATACCATTGCATTTGGCCAGGATCATAAGCATAACGAGAACGTAGGCAACGGATTCAGCGAATTTATTATTAATGACCTGCTTCGAGAAAAATATGCCTATGACGGGGTGGTATGTACAGACTGGCGGATCACTGCCGATGAAGGTAAAACACCAGATATTTATGCAGGAAAGTCATGGGGGGTTGAGAAACTTTCTATTGCTGCGCGGCATTATAAAGCATTGATGGCAGGCGTAGACCAGTTCGGTGGAAATGATGCTGCGGGCCCCGTGATAGAAGCATACCATATGGGCGTAAAGGAACAGGGCGAAGCCGCCATGCGCAAACGTATTGAACAGTCTGCCACACGCCTGTTGCGTAATATTTTCCAGATAGGTTTGTTTGAGAATCCTTATGTGGACCCGGCAACCTCCTCACAAATTGTGGGTAAAGCCGCATACATGCGGGCCGGTTATGAAACACAACTCAAATCAATCGTACTCCTAAAAAACAAATCTGCCGCACTTCCCGTACTTAAAAATAAAATAGTATACATACCAAAACGTTTCACTCCGGCCGGTAAGGACTTTTTTGGAAACAGCACGCCTGAAAAACTAGAATACCCCGTAAATATGGAACTCGTAAAAAAATATTTTACTGTTACTGACGACCCGTCCAAAGCCGATGTAGCGCTTGTATTTGTAAAAGGGCCTTCCGGAGGTTCAGGGTACGACAAAAACGACAAGACCCATGGAGGCAATGGCTATGTTCCTGTTACGCTTCAATACGGGCCGTACACCGCATCATACGCCCGTGAAAAAAGTATGGCTGCCGGCGACCCTGTAATTGATCCAACGAATACAAACCGTTCTTATAAAAGCAAAACCATCACGGCGGCCAACAATTCTGACCTTAAATCTATACTGGATACAAAAGCAGCTATGGGGGATAAACCGGTAATTGTTTCTCTGGCGCTTTCGAACCCCGCTGTGGTGATGGAATTTGAAAAAGAAGTGTCCGGCATCATCGCTTCCTTCGGAGTGCAGGATCAGGCGTTGCTCGATATCATTTCGGGGGCAAAATCTCCCTCAGGTCTTTTGCCATTGCAAATGCCGGCTGACATGCGGACTGTAGAAGAGCAAAAGGAAGATGTGCCGCTGGACATGAAATGCCATGTGGATACCGAAGGGAATACTTATGACTTCGCTTTCGGTCTTAACTGGAAAGGTGTAATCAAAGACAGCAGGACATTAAAGTATGGAAAACGGCCAAAAAAATAATCGCTATGCATCCATGAAAATGTTTTACCACAGCATTGCTTCTGGCTTTAGGGCTTTGTGCCGAGTGTGGAATTAATACTCCGCACCCTCATAAGCGCTTCCGGCTTTTTTGTTAGAGATATTTATTTAGAACCAATGTTTAGCGATATTGGTCAAGCCCAAATTAAAGATCAAATATTTAAAAATGTTGATTGCCGAAGCCTCAAGCCGAACTTCACAAACCCGCTGTTGGTTCTTGTTCTTAAATTAAACATATTCTGTTAATCTGTTTAGTTTCGTCCTTCCCACATTAAAGTATTTAATTCTAACTGTTTTTTGTTTTTTTAATCAATATCTAAAAAACATTTCCTGAATTTTTTTCTTGTCGCCAGTTCTAGTTAAGGCAAGCATTAAAAGAATTCTTGCCTTTTGAGGATTCAGATTATCTGATACCAGTGTGCCAAGCTTGGAATCGTCAAACACGCCAACATATCCGGTGGTTACCCTCCCCGAAACTACTCTTGACGACCGAACTACCGGGATACCTTTTTTTCCGGCAATTTTTACTGATTCCAATATGGCTTTATCAAAACTGCCGCCGCCCGTACCTGCTATAATTATTCCTGCAACATTGTTATCGATAAAAGCATTTATTGCAATATTTGAAGCACCAGCATAAGCATAAACAATTTCCACTTTTGGCAACGAATCAAGTTTACTTACATCAAAAGCAGCAAAACCACCATGCCTGTTTAGTGTCTGCGTGTTGTAAAAGACTTTCGAATCATATACCTGTCCTAACGCACCCGTATTCGGTGATGAAAATGCGTCCAAATTCGTCATGCTTGTCTTTACTACATTTTTGGCATCATAGATATTTTCATTAAAGCAGAGCAATACACCTTTGCCTTTACTGCTGGTATCACTTGCTACAATAATGGCATCATATAAATTTTGAGACCCATCTGCGCTTATGGCTGTTGCAGGTCGCATAGCTCCGGTTAAAACAACCGGTTTTTCTGATTGAACAGTAAGATTAAGAAAATAAGCAGTTTCTTCCTGTGTATCTGTACCGTGGGTTATTACAACCCCGTCCGCTTCATTTTTAGCAAATATTTCATTGATGCGTCTTGCTAGTTTTATCCAAATATCAACAGTCATATCATAACTCCCTATCGATGCTATTTGCTCTCCCTGCACAATGGCTTTTTTAGTAATTGAAGGAATGTTCTTGAGCAATTCTTCTATTGGAATTTTACCCGAAACATAACCTGCCTTTTCTGTATTTGGTTGTTGCCCGGCAATGGTACCGCCCGTTGATAGTACTATTATACGAGGTAAATTTTGGGCTGTCGCATAAAATGCCCATATGGAACAAAAGAATATTAGCAGCAATTTTTTCATGTATTGAATTTTGTTTTGATGATAATTATTTAAACCTGTCAGAAATTATAAGGGCAAATAAGTGAATAGCAACAAACATTTAAAGCTTGACGATGGGCTGGTATTTTATAATTATCAGTCCGTAAAAAAAGTTGAAGATTGTTACCAAAGATGAAGATAACAACTAAGGCTGAATGATATTCTTCTGCCTGAACTCATGCTGTTTATAAGTTGCAGTTAATTATACATTCGTGAACCAGCCTATTGGCAAACCTATTGTAAGCTGCTGTTTTCATTTTTTTTATAACAATGAAACAAATAACTCGGCCACTATTTTCCAGCTGTCATTATCTTTTCGCCACATGGCAGAATAATTACCACCGTTGCTGTAAGAATTAAATGCTTTCCATGTTCCGTTTTCCCAAGCTAATGTGTCATTGGTGCTGATTGTAATTTGCGAAGCTGTCCGAATGTAAACTACGTTTGGATTGTCCTTGAATAATTTTCTCCAGGATGAAATTATTGTGTCTTTTCCTGTTAAGTATGTTGAATTACCTCTGATTTGAACAAAATCCTTAACCCAAAATTTGGATATTCCATCAATGTCATGCCTTGCTATTGCTTGATTAGAGGCTTCTCTTTCAGCTTTTATCAAATCTACATTTTTTTCATTTTTATTTTGTCCATAGGTTAATTGACAAGTCAGGAAGATTACAAATAGAAAAAATATTTTTTGCATAATTCAAAATTTTAAGCGCATTCTTTTCGTCTTAATAGCAGGTTAGGAATAATGCTTTGTGTAATGTGTGACCACAAAATTCCTTCCGCCCGTAACTGCTGCCTGGCTTGTTGATAAAGATAAATATTAAGAACTAATGTTCAGCGATGTTAGTCAAGCCCGAACAAATGCTGCCATGTTGCTACCGATGATTGCTACAACCTCAAGCCGCAGCAATAACCCTATCCTATGTTTACAAATCAGTAAATTTAAACTGTATGTTGTGTGCTAGAGGCTATTGCCTCACTTTACAGCCTTTGTTGTCATACGTTTAATATGCCAACCTTGTCTGCCAAGCCACACCCATTGTACTACATATTCGCCTTTCACTATTATAGTATCCTTCTCTGATATCACGTCTGTTTGGGTATAATTTCCTTTTTGAATTGCACTGTCACCATAAAGTTCTATGGACCTAGTTTTTGAGATTTGGGATAAAACTTGAACATGTTTAAAGGAAGATAAAAATCTCCTGATAGAATCTCTCCCAATCGCAATGTCTCCCAAATTTCCATCAGGAGAGTATAGTTGTGAAATAGAATCAGCATCTAATTTTAGAATTAAATAGTCATAATATTTCATTGCCGACTCAATTCCTGATTTCCCATGCTTTGAAGTATTACAAGAAACTTGAAGAAAAATGAATATTGCAAAAGTCGAAATGAAGAGTTTTGAATTAAGGAGCATACTGAATTTAATTTAGATTAAGGATGTAAGCTATATCGAAAATTGCTACCAACGTTAGGACGTTGCGCAGATGTAAAATTAGAATTCCGTCTGCATGGAACCGCTGTTGATTGAAAATATAAAGTTGAGGTTAAGAACAAAAGTTCAGCGATGTACTTTCGGCAAGAACAAAAGCTGAACAGAATTACAAAAGCCCATTGTTATTCCGTTTGCCCAACTTGCACAAAACCGAATGTAAGCGGTTCGTTGTTTTATCGTGCTGTCAGTAATTGCTCAAAAAAAGCACCAATATTATTTTCTCTATCTACAAAATGCAGCTCTAGAATCCAATGTCTTTTGTTTCCTTGTTTATCTAGTTGAAGGATGTCATTATGATTGTCAGGATGTACATCTAGGCACAAATCAGCAGGGTCATCGGGTTGTTCATGCGGAAATTTACCTATAATGTGTCCTGCAATGGCGTTCCCAAATTCGTACCCATAACGTCTTGCAAGGTCCGTAGCGTATTTAAAAAAATCTGCCCCTGTCAGTTTATCTTGTTTAAAATACCAACTGTTCGCTTCGTACCAAGCTGCTTCTACATTTTTCTTTATTTTTTGTTTTAAAGAGTCATTACCTAAAACATATGTTCTGCCGAGGTCTGCTTCCCAACCTTCAAAAATGGGATGGAAATCAAAAAACAATATATCATCATCTTGGATAACCAAATCTGGAGGATTTGCAATATAAGGTTGCAACGTATTAATACCTGTTCGTACAATTTTTTTGCCCCAATGATTTTCTACACCAAAATCCTCTTTAGCAATTTGCACAATTTCATCGCAAAGTTGCTTTTCTGATTTCCCTGAAATTATTAATCCTTTGTGTTCAATAGCCATAAATAATTCTTTTGCCTTTTGCTCTGAAAGAAAAAGTTTAGTGGTTGATTGTTCCATATTTCTTTTATTATTAAACTTTCTATTCCTTTCTTATATACCGAATGTTTTAGTAGGCGAATTCTAGTTTCTAACGCAACTTTTTTTATAAATCTAGTTGTTTATTTTTCAAGATTAAAACTTCATTTTGAGTAGCCCACTTTATCCACTAGCCACTTCGCTTTGCAGCTTGGTGGCTGCACGCTCGTCGCTGTGGATAAAGCTGTCTTTTTTTATAATTCAGGCTAAAGAGCTTGAACAATTAATCGCTCACAATCCACTTAATACATACCTCTCAAATACTTCTTTTGGCATACACATATTTAGCACTTTTCTTGGTCGTTCATTCAACTCATTCTGCACTTCTTTTAACCGCTCTTTGTTGATCGTATTGAAGTCTGTCGCCTCTAGGCAGAAATGTGTACTCTAGCGTAGAAATGAGGTGAAGGCTTTTGTACGGCTGTTTATAAGCAACTACCAATATTGTTTATTTGTAGATTTATCAAGAGCAGAAAATATAAATTTTCAGACAACAGCAAATTATATTTTATAAGTTTT
>JANXTG010000103.1 GCA_025352525.1 Ferruginibacter sp. | reverse complement strand
CAGTTTCCCTTCCAGTATTTCATCACACACTTTACCGATTAAATCACTTTTTACGGAAGATAACAACCCTGCATCTTTATTGGTGAGCGCTGCGGCTTTTTTTAAATATGCAAATGCCTTTATAATTTCTTTTGGCATTTTATTTATATCCTGTGCTATTTTAAAATTATCAATGCTGCGCTGCGTTTGGGCACCAAAGTATGCATCAGCAGGTACTTTTACTTCGCCCATTGTATCTTTTTCTATTCTAAATTCCATTGTATAAAGTTTGAAGTTTTAAAGATGCGCAAATATAGCAAACGATTGTAAAATGAATAGAGCAATTACCTTTTGCATTTTATTTGGTTAATGATTAAATAAATTAATATTGGCAAAATCGTTTTTCAGGTTTCTTAATTATGTTGCATTTAAAATAAATAAATGATTAAATTTTTACCTGTCTTAATTTTCTTTTCAATACTGCAGTCATCATGTAGCTCATCGAAAAAAACTGTAAAAATTAATTCAGATTCCACGACTGAAAGCAGTAAAACATTTCCTGTAAGATCTGCAACTAAAAGAGCAAAAACTTTTTCTACCTTATTAAAGATTGATCGCAAAGATTTTGTTGCTTACTCGAAAAAATTTCTCGGAACACCCTATAAATATGGTTCTGCAATTCCTGAAAATGGTTTGGATTGCTCAGGTTTTATCACCGTAGTGTTTAATCATTTTAATGTAAAAGCACCACGGTCTTCTATAAACTTTACAGATGAAGGAACTGAAGTGGATATTAAAAATGCAAAACCCGGAGATATTATTTTGTTTACCGGTTCAGATAATGAAAGTGGTATTGTTGGTCACATGGGTATTATAACTGCTGTAGAAGATAATATTCAATTTATTCATTCTACTTCGGGCAAAAATGTGGGCGTTATTATCAATAATTTTTCAGGATATTATAAAACACATTTTGTAAAAGTGATAAGGATTTTAGAATGAGATGTAGTACAATTTATTTTATTAATTTTTAATCTTCTCCATAATCTTCTCCAATTCCTCCTCTTGCGGGGGAGACAGAGGTGGCTTTTTATCTCCCCACAAAAACTGCCTTTCTCTTTTCTAAAAAGGCAGTTGTTCCTTCTTTCATGTCCTCTGTGCCAAAGCATTCACCGAAGGCTTCAATCTCTTTTTCGTAACCGGTTTTACCATTTGTAAAAGTAGAATCACTTATTACTGAAATATTTACGCACTCTATAATTTTACCCACAGCGAGTGGTGCTTTTGTCTGTATCAAAAGTAAAATTTCTTTTGTTTTTTGTATTAAATTTTCCGAGGTTGTTACATGATTTACTAGACCAAGTCTGAATGCTTCTGTAGCATCAATTAACGAACCCGTCATTTGCAACTCCATACTTTTTCCTTTGCCCACCAATTGTGTAAGCCGTTGTGTGCCGCCGTAACCCGGTATCAGTCCAAGGTTTACTTCAGGCTGCCCAAACTTTGCATTATCACTACAAAGCCTAAAATGGCAGGCCATCGCTAATTCACAACCACCACCCAATGCAAAACCGTTTACTGCGGCCACAATTGGTTTCGGACTATTCTCTATTTTTAAAAAAATATCCTGTCCTCTTTTTGATAAAGCCATTGCCTCTGCTAAATTTAAGCCACCAAACTCACTTATGTCTGCTCCCGCTACAAATGCTTTTGAACCTGCACCGGTTATTAATGCAGACTTTATTTGTTCATTGTTTAATACCTCACTTATTGCATCATCCAAGTCAGTAAATACATCTTTGTTTAAAGCATTTAATTTTTCAGGACGATTAACAGTAATAATTGCTATTCCGTTTTCAATTTCAAAAAGTAAAGTTTCAAAATTCATTTTATAGATTTTTATGTTTCGAAGATAAGGCATTTAGCAAAAAATTTTATTTGTTAAACACTAAGTATAGTATCATTATACTTTGCGAAACCTCTATTTACTATTTTCTCTGCGGTGAAAAATATAACTTTACCGCATGACGTTGTTGAACATTATAACCTACACCGGCACTTTTGTTTTTGCACTTACCGGTGCATTAAAAGCCAGAAAATTTGAGATGGATATTTTTGGTGGGCTTGTGGTAGCGTTCGCAACAGCTTATGGCGGCGGTACTATCAGAGATTTATTGATTGGCGTAAAACCTGTAAACTGGGTAAATGATTATTTTGCTTTGGGGTTGGTATTTGCCGGCGCTATCATAACTTTTTTATTAAAGGAAGGAGTAAATAAATTTAGTAAAACCATTTTTTTTACAGATGCTCTCGGTATAGGATTGTTTACAGCAGCAGGTATTGAGGTGGCACAACGCAATGGGGTAAATGATGCATACGCTTTAATTATGGGGGTTATCTCCGCTACTTTTGGTGGACTCATTGCAGATATTTTTTGTAATGCTGTGCCCAATCTTTTTAAAAAAGGAGAACTCTATGCAACTGCGTGCGCTATTGGTGGAGGCTTTTATTTGTTACTTCAAAATACCAATATTGATAAAAACTTAAACCTGTTGATTTGTGTTTTGATGGTATTGCTGATAAGAATTTTTTCTAAGCGAAACATGTTACAGTTACCGAATATTTAGTTGCAGGTTCGGGGTTAAATGTTACGGGTTTCTTGCTTCAAGTTTATTGAATATTTATTTGCTCACAGATTTTTAAAGGATTATTGACCATAAAAAGTACTTTGAAATTAGTTATCTCAAATCTAATATCTAATATCTTCTTTGGGGCTGTTGGCTTTATACCAATATCATCTTTTATTCCTGCTGTCTGTAGTAGTTATGCACGCAA
>JANXTG010000100.1 GCA_025352525.1 Ferruginibacter sp. | reverse complement strand
CTACGGTTAACGTCAATACAAAAAAGAAGATTACGTATTTAAATTTAGATGGTGATTTATACATGGATGCCAATAATAAAGACAACAGCTGGGGCACAAAAAAATTGGATCCAAATGCATTAAAAACAACTGATCTGGATAAATACCTTGGTGTATATTCTTCCAAACAAATACCTATAAAAATCACCTTTTCAAAAGAAGACACAGATTTATATGCAGAAGCTACCGGGCAGGATAAATTTCCATTAACACCCGGTCAAAAAAACACCTATACATTTTCGCCTGCAGGAATTGAAATAATATTTGATACAGATAAAAACGAAATGACGTTGAAACAGGGTGGAGGAGTGTTTATTTTTACCAAAGAAAAGTAGAGAATAAATTTATTAATCTTGTTTAAAATGAAACAAACCATTAGGAGAGGTTGCACAAGATATTGAAAACGAAATATTCAAATTTGTTTGAACAGTTTCTAATAATTCCCCTAAATTTGCACCTCGTTTGCGGATATGGCGAAATTGGCAGACGCACTAGACTTAGGATCTAGCGCCGCAAGGCATGTAGGTTCGACCCCTATTATCCGCACATATTTAACTTCCTTCCGCTCAATCGGGAGGATTTTTTTTACTTTCCCGCCAAAGGCGGAACAAAAAAACAATAAAATGGCAACAGTAGAAAGAGTAAACACCGGTTTATTAAACGATAAACTAACCGTAAAACTTAATAAAGAAGATTACCTGCCTTCGTTTGAAAAAAAGTTGAAGGAATACAGCAAGACAGCAAACATACCAGGCTTTCGTAAAGGCATGGTACCTGCGGGAATGATTAAAAAAATGTATGGTGCAGGATTATTTCAGGATGAAGTATTGCGTACAATAGAAAAAGAACTGTACACCTACCTTGATAAAGAAAAGCCTGAAATTTTTGCTCAGCCACTTCCACTGGAAAATGAATTACAGAAACTGGATATGAACAGTCCCGGAGATTTCGATTTCTCTTTTGAAATAGGGTTGAAGCCCGCTTTTACTTTAAGTGACGTAGCCAAAGCTTCCTTTACCCGCAATACTGTTGAAGTTACAGATGCAATGGTAACAGAAGAAATAAACCGCATGCAACTTAAAGCCGGTAAAATGCAGGAGAAAGAAACAATAGATAATGAAGAAGACGTTATCAATGTTTTATTAACCGAGTCTGATGAAAACAGTATTGGCGTTGAAGGTGGAATTGTAAAAGATATTTCTGTTCCGGTAAAATTATTTAACCCAAAAATGCAAAAGCAGTTAATGGGAAAAAAGCCTGGAGATAGTTTTGTTTTTCAGTTAGTGAGTGCTTTTGAAGGAGAAAATCTTAATACAATTTTGAAAGATTTAGGGTTAGAAAATAATGATACAGCTCCTGCTAAAAAATATTTTCAGCAGGAAATTAAAACAATTGGAATTGTAGAAAAGAGAGAAATGAATGAGGAGTTTTTCAATGAAGTTTACCCTGGTAAAGACATTAAAACAGAAGAAGATTTAAGAACTGCTTTAAAAGAAGAAATACAAAAATACTGGGATGCACAATCCCGCAACCAACTGCATGACCAGCTTTATCATAATCTGTTGGAGCAGACAAAGATGGAATTTCCAAAAGAATTTCTTACCCGTTGGTTAAAAACAGGTGGTGATAAACAAAGAACGCAGGAAGAGGCGGAAGCGGAATATCCAACATTTGAAAACCAGTTGAAATGGACTTTGATAAGTGATACAATCATCAAAGAAAATAAGCTGGATGTAAGTGAAGAAGAACTTCGTTCAAGCTTAAAAGAAGAAGTAAGCCGTTATTTTGGAAACATGAATATGGGCGAAGATATGAGCTGGTTAGAAAGTTATATTGACCGTATGATGAAAGATGAAAAACAAATTGACGCTACTTACCGACGTTTAGTTACAGAAAAATTATTTGGTTGGGCAGAGGCTCAGGCAAAACCTACAGAAAAGACAGTAACATCTGAAGAGTTAATAGCTATGCAGCACAACCACCAGCATTAATATTCTTACATTTTAATAAAAAATCCTCTTGTAAAAACAAGAGGATTTTTTATTATGGTAATTGTTTATACTAATTTGCTTAAATAATTCCGAATCACTATTTTTGAGTAACCAAACTTATAAATATGGCTTACTCAATAGATTTGACAAAAGAAGAAGTATTGACATTAAAGAAACTCCGCCGCACAGAGAAAGACGGAAAAAT
>JANXTG010000029.1 GCA_025352525.1 Ferruginibacter sp. | reverse complement strand
TACAACTGCTGTTCAATTATGCTAAGTTTCCACGGTTCATGAATTAGTTGAGCAGGTATATCTTTTAATTCAGGAAGCCATTTTTTTAAAAAAAATCCGTCTACGTCATGTTCCTGAGAATTCTTAATTGGATTGTAAATTCTAATAGTATTTACGCCGGTAACACCAGCCTGCATTTGTAATTGTGGGTAATGAATGCCAGGTTCGTAGTCTAAAAATTGCCTTGCAAGAAAATGTAGATCTTTCCAATCCTGCCACAGATTGAATGTAAAAAAAGAAACAATCAAGGCACGCATTCTAAAATTTAAATAACCCGTTGATACAACGCAACGCATACATGCATCAATAAGCG
The DNA here is from genome assembly GCA_025352525.1 of Ferruginibacter sp. Taxonomy (GTDB): domain Bacteria; phylum Bacteroidota; class Bacteroidia; order Chitinophagales; family Chitinophagaceae; genus Ferruginibacter. Next base: position 19,741 of record JANXTG010000029.1, on the reverse strand, counting down.
GAACACCGGTTTTACCATTTTGCCAGGCTTCTATGTATCCTTCATTTTTAATCTTAATTATTGCATCATAACCCCTGTTTACATTTTCAAATTCCATCCGGCATTCGTCTTCAAATTTTTGCATAAAATGGCAATGCCAGTGCAATCTTGAAATAAAATTTGACAAAGCTCTTTTGTTAATACTGTTTTCATAATGCTGCTTACAATACTGGTAAACCATCTTCATACTAATATTACCATAGGCGAGGTAAGGCGACATACGACTACAACTCTTTCTGCTAAGTTCAGGTTTAGATATGTATTTGCTGTAATTAAAATAGCGTTCTTTTAAAAAACTATCTAAGTAACGCCACGCAAGGGTTTCACCACCTTGCTGAAAATTTTTATTTACCGTTTTTATTTCTTCAGGTAAATCTTTTCCTTTTAATAATGTGATCAATGGCTTTTGCAAATGCACAAAATTCCAATTATTTTCATCTACAATTAAGGGTGAAACAAGCATGGTTTTCTTCCATAAAATATCCCAGTTTTTTCTACTTTTAAGCCCTCTCACCACTGCGTTGTGCTGGTATTCATTCCATTTAATATTATTTTGCTGAGTAAAATTTTTGACTTTTTTATCCCTATCGTAAGTAAGTTTATTACCAATCTCTTCATGCGAAAAAATTGTTTTAATGCAATATATTTTTTCAATTTCTTCAAAAACGGTTAACACCTCATTGTGAAAAATATGCAAAGTGCCTTTTATATCTATCAATTTACTTTGCATATTTTCAAGCGATTGGTAAACGAACCTCCAATGCCTTACGTCACTATCCAGGCCGGCCATTGCCGATGGTTCAAAGCAATACAAAAACAGAATGGGTAATTTTTCCTGTTGTGCAAAATACAGTGGTGCATGGTCTGTAAAACGCAGATCCCTCTTAAACCATACAATATTTATTTTCGGTTTTATTGTTTCAATTTTCTTAAAGGTAGCCTTACTTTAAAATAATATTACTCATAAATGGGAAACAATTAATTAAAACACTATTAATTCTTTACACATAAAACATAAAAACCCGGCTTTCAAAACTGGGAGCCGGGTTTTTAATTATTATTTTTAATTTATTGGGGTATTAAGAGTTGTGTTATTTTATGCAGAACTCCATTAATATAAAACTGATCGCTTGACCCATTAGCTGCCGGATTTATAATAATATTTGCTGCCGTAGCATTACCCAAACCTTTAACTGTTGCAGCGGACACAAATGGTCCGGTAAACGTCGCAGTTAATTCAATACCCGGATGAGAGGGAATTGCAGAATTTAAAAGTGTTGGATATTTTGTAGGAGTCATTGGAAAGTTAACCGTAAAAGCAGCATTACTGAATAAATGATAGACCAAAATACCTTTAACTGTAGTTGCTGTAAGTGTACCAAACAATAACGGATTGGAAAATACAGCAGGACTAGAAGCAAGAAATGAAGCCTGAGCAGCTGCTGTTGCAGCAGGCACTCCCTGTGCAATAAGACCCTGAGTAATTAAAGCAGTTAATGTGCCTTGAAATACTGCATCTGTAGGTGCAAATACTGTTAAGTTGGCTGCTGCATTTAATAAAGCAGATTGTAAAGTTCCCGGCGTTCCTGTTCCACTATCAGCACGTAAAATTGCGGCTTTCAAATAAGTAAGTCCTGTTGAAGCAGTAGTATCATTAGCTATTCTATTCCATAAGAAAGAAAGATTAGGTGGAGCTATAATTCCTGCAACATGATGAATAATTCCGTTAGATGTTTTCACATTTAATGGAGTTGTCATAGGAATTCTATTCACTCTTAAAATCCCCGGACGCTTTGAAGGAAAAGTTCTAAACGTTAAAAAAGGCGCAGCTGCAGAAGGAAAAATTAAAGTTCCAACCGGAAAATTCGGAAATACATTTGGAATTGAAGCTGTATCGTAGGTTTGTGGTATTGTATTATATGATACAATTCCAATCGCTGAAGCTACAGGTATTGCAGATATTACTGCACTGCTAAAACCCGAAGCAATCATAGCTGCATTATCAGGAACAAAAAGCGTGTAAGTATTATTTGCAGATCCTGTGCCTTTTAAAAGGTTCACAAAATTCGTTGGTCCTAAACTCGCTTTTACAACCAATCTGTAATACATACTGTCGTTGTCGGTAGTTTTAAGCGTTGAATCTAAAGTAATTCCTGTAGCCATTGCAACCGGTGGTATGGCAAACTGCTGTACATCTTTGTTACAAGATGATAAAACAACCGCTCCAAACACAATTGGCAACAGAGCAGTTTTAAACTTTTTTATAGTAATCATTTTATTAAATTTTATAATTTTAATTAATACAGGTTAAAGCCAATGCTTACATAATACAAACCTCCAACTACAGAATTTCCGGTAGCATTTCTGTAATACTGGTTAAGTAAATTATTTGCACCAACCTTTAATAAAGTTTTAGTTGCAGGCATTTTCATGCTAACCTGAGCATCTACAGTTTGAACTGCAGGTATATCACCACTTGCAAAATCTCCCTGATAATTAAATCCATCCTGATAACGGTATGTTACATTAAAGCCGTAAACTTTGTTTTTACCAAAACCATTATTAGCCAGCGAAATGTTTGTTCTGTATTTTGGAGAATTAAAGAAAGAATAAAACCCAAGATCAACATCACCAATTTCATCAGAAGAAAAATTACCACTAACAATAAAGTTTTTCGGAAGCCTGTAATCTAAGCTGATTCCGTAACCACTTGTTTTTACTTTTTTTGAATTGTTTACTGGAATTGAATACGTAAATCCTTTAGAAGTATCTGCCTGAGTTATTGGAGCATTTGTTCTTGATTGTACAATGATGGTACGGCTGATAAAATCTTTATACTGACCATAATAACCGTAAACATCAATTAATAATTTATCGTTTAAATGTAAACCCTTGTAACCAATTTCGTATGTGGAAACAGATTCCGGTCTAAAACTAAAATCAGTAACCTTTTCAGGAGTGCCTTTTTGAAGACTTGCATATGAATAAGTAGGATTTGAAATAAATCTATATTTATCTGCAAGCAAAGCATTACCACCTGTCAAACGTGTGCCGCCGCCAACAGAAAGATCAATAAACTGTTGTTGTGTAGATGGGAAACGATAAGCTGTTTGATATGATAAACGAATATTTTTATTTTCGGCAACTTTAATTAGAGCAGTTGCTCTTGGCGTAAAACGACCTTTAAAATTTTCATTTTTGTCGTATCGGCCTGCAACGGTAAGTTTTAATCTTGAAATTATCTGGCGGCTAACCTGAGCATATCCACCATATTCATTTATACCAATTTTACCTGCAGTATCAGCAAACAATGTACCCTCAGAATTTAATAGATATCTTTTAAAGTTTCCACCGATAATTATGTCAGCCACTTTACTTGTGTAGTTACTTAAATTTAACTGACCTTCTGCATTATATAAATTGGTTTTATCTAAAAATAAACCACCACCATTTTTAATTGGAACTGAACGTACCTGGTTAAATATAGATTTAAATTGTGCACTACCCGGTGCCGGTCTTCCAACGTCTGCTGTTGCACGTGCTATTGTTTGTGCTTCAAATTGAGATTTGCCAAGCTGCAATGCAGAAAGATATGCAATTGAATATTGACCATACCAAGATGCTGCAATTTCTGCAAGGCCTATAGTACCGCCAGAATTTGGTTTTGGCGGAGATGCTTTCCATGCTTCATTTAACAACCTTGTTGTAACGGTTGCATTAAAAGATTGACCTGCATTTTCCTGTGTTGTGTAAGCTCTTACATACCAATTTTTGTTATTCAATTCTAATTTGTACTGAGCAATTTTTAAATCTTTTAAAGAGTACCTGTCACTACCTGTGTAAGTGCTTGAACCTGTTCCAAAATATCCTGCAGCAATGGCTTCAATCTTTGGCGTTATTTTATAATGTAAGGCAGTTGTAGCTTTAAAGTTAACCGTATTAGGGTTTACTATATCTTTTTCAAGGTAACCGGTACGTGATACATTTATTGGAACAGAAAGATACCCTGCCGGCGAACCGATACCTGCAAGAATTGGGCGTATGTCAGTAGTTGTTTCATCACCATAAACATTTATTCCATTGTAATTAGGGTCAGATTCTCTTGTGCCAAATGATGGTTTCCCCGCAGCACCAAGCCCTTTATAATTTCTATAATCATCTCCTATCCAGTCTTTGGCAGAAATTATTTCTCCTGTAATTTTAAAAGCAAATTTTTCGGAGATTTTTTTACCCCAACGCATACTCCAGTTGTAGTATGGTGAAGTAGGACGTTCTCTTTTGTCCGTATGCATAATGCCGGTTTTTATTTCGGTAGATAAACCTTGATATTTAAATGGACTTTTACTGGTTATCAATAAAGTTCCATTCATACCACCGGAACCGTAAAGTGCAGAAGAAGCACCTGGTAATAATTCAATATTATCAACATCAAGTTGAGACAGACCAACAATGCTACCCACAGAAAAATTTAAACCCGGTGCCTGGTTGTCTATACCATCAACCTGTTGGTTAAAACGTAAGTTACCGCTTCCGTTAAAACCTCTTGTACTTGGCGTTTTAAAAGTTAAAGATGATGTGGTTATATCTACACCTTTTAAGTTAGCAACTATATCATAATAACTTGCAGCGGGTGCAGTACGGATTGCTGCAGCACTTACTCTTTCTATTGATACAGGAGATTCTAAAATATTTTGTGCTACTCTCGAAGCAGATACAACTACTTCCTGTCCCAAAGCTTCACTAGGCACAAAGTTTACATTTACTTGCTGCACTGCACTCGTTACAGTAATTTCCTGTGTTGTAAAACCTACTGAAGAAAATACCAGTGTAACAGGTAATGATTTAGTAGAAATTGTATAATTACCATTTTCATTTGTAAATGTACCTACTTCAGTACCTTTAATTGTAACTGAAACAGCCGCTGTGTTTTCTGCAGAACTGCTGTTTTTTACGTTACCGCTGATGGTTACATTTTGTGCGTAAGCGACCATCGAAAAGATGCTAGCCAGCAACATTGTAAACATGAAGCTTGTAAACTTTCTCATATCTGTTTTTTTGGGTTTAAAATATATAAGCAAAATAAGCTTTGTTATTATGTTATAAAGTTTTTTTTTTAAACTTATATTTAATTAATAAAATAATACTGGTTGCAGATATAAATTGTTCACCTTATTTTGTGCTATGGCTACTTTTAATTTTAATGGGCAAACAGATTTTTACAGCGGAAAAGTAAGAGACGTTTATACAATTGACAACGATATTTTAGTAATGATTGCAAGTAACAGGCTCTCCGCATTTGACGTTATTTTACCACGAACAATTCCTTATAAAGGACAGGTTTTAAATGAAATTGCTGCATATATGTTGAATGAATGCAAAGATGTATGTCCAAACTGGCTACTACAAGTGCCCGCACCAACGGTTAGCATTGGTAAAAAATGTATTCCTTTTCAAATAGAAATAGTTGTTAGAGGAAACCTTACAGGACATGCATGGCGCACTTACAAGGAAGGAAAAAGAGTTTTATGTGGGGTAAAATTACCTGAGGGAATGAATGAAAATGATTTTTTTGACAACCCAATTATTACACCGTCTACAAAAGCAAATCAAGGCCATGATGAAGATATCAGCAAAAATGAAATTATAATACAACAGCTTGCCACCGAAGAGGAATGGATTACCTTAGAAAAATATGCGCTGCATTTGTTCGAAAAAGGTAAAAAGCTAGCCGCAAAACAAGGATTGATACTGGCGGATACAAAATACGAATTTGGAAAGATTAACGACAAAATTTATTTAATGGATGAAATTCACACTCCCGATTCGTCCAGATATTTTTATGAGAATGGTTTTAATGAAAGATTAAAAACCGGAGAAAAACAAAAACAACTCAGCAAAGAATTTGTGAGGGAGTGGTTAATGGAAAATGGATTTATGGGAAAAGAAGGACAAAAAATACCTGATATAACAGATGAAAAAGTAGAAGAAATAAGCAACAGATACATTGAATTGTTTGAACAAATAACGGGGAAAACTTTTACCCCTAAAGTATTAGATGACGATAAAATGTATAATATTGTTTCATCATCATTACTTAAATTGAGATAAGCTATTGTAGAATTAACTACCCGTTAGTTTTTTTGACAACAGATTTTAACTTATATTTTATGGTGGCATATAATTTGGTTTTGATTTTTAAATAACAAAACAATCACTTCAACTTTAAAAACAAAAATTATGGGCAGTTTACTTTACACTATCGCAGTTATACTTGTTATAATTTGGGCGATATCTTTTTTTGGTGGATTCTATTCCGGTGGTATTATTCATATACTTTTAGTAATAGCTATTGTAGCTGTATTATTTAGAGTTATTTCTGGAAGAAGACCATTGTAATTTTTTATAAATATTCCAATATGAAAAAATCAAATATTGTTCTTGCTCTTATGGCTGGCGCAGCAATTGGTGGTATTTTAGCAATAATACTAAAAGCAGAAAACGAAATATCAAATTCAAATGCTGAAGAAGAAGAAAACTCTTCTTTTAATAAAATAGCAAAACAATTTTCTGATAAACTTTCATCTGGTCTTAAAAAAGCAGAATCAAAAATAAAATCTACAGAAAAGAATAATGATTTTTCTAAACGTGATGAGGAGGGCGTGTTCCTCTAAAAAATAAAAAGTCCTTTTGAAATTTACAAAAGGACTTTTTATTTATAGTCTTATTTTTCGATGTCGAGATTTATTAAAAATCATATTGTCTTTTTCATTTCCCTTACGTAATTCTTTTTGTTTATCATGTGGCAAAGCAAAAATATCTTTGCAATCACTACTGCAGCAACCATTAAAAATCTCAGCACATTTTTCGCATTGTATTAAAAGCAAATGGCATCCATCATTAGCACAATTTGTATGTGTGTCAGCTACAAAGCCACATTGGTGGCATGTTGCAATAATTTCATCTGTTATTCTTTCTCCAAGTCTGTCATCAAACACAAAATTTTTTCCATGAAATTTATTTAAAAGTCCACCTTCCTTTACTTTTGTAGCATAATTTATTATTCCGCCTTCTAAATGGTAAACATTTTTAAATCCATTGTGTAACATATAAGCACTTGCTTTTTCACAGCGTATTCCACCTGTGCAATACATGATAATATTCTTATCTTTTTCATCTTTCAGCATATCTACAGCCATTGGTAATTGCTGCCTAAAAGTATCACTCGGTATTTCAATGGCATTTTCAAATCGGCCAACTTCATATTCATAGTGATTGCGCATATCAACAACAATCGTGTTATTATCATCACTTAATGCATTAAATTTTTCTGCTGTAACGTAGCTTCCTTTTTTGCCCATATCAAATTCCTCATCAACAATTCCATCAGCAACAATTTTATCTCTTACTTTTATCTTTAAAACCCAAAAGCTTTTTCCTCCAGCCGGTCGCATCTTTTCGGCTCCTTCATGTTGCACAGCAATGTTTAGTCTCAACGCTTCCAAACCGGGGGTATTTTCAATTAACTGTTGAAAATCATTTGCTTTGCTTTCTGGAAAACTTACCTGAGCGTTTATACCTTCATGTGCTACATATATTCTTCCAAAAACTTTTAAGGCATGTAATTTTTTGTACAGATCATCTCTAAATTCAACAGGATTTTCAATAAAAAAATATCTGTAAAATGAAATAGTCATGCGTAACTCCTCTTCAGCTGTAAGCATTTTCATTAGTTCATCCTGGCTTAAGCGGTTATGTAAAACTGACATGATATAAAATAATTTTATCTTTCCTCAAAGGATAAGAAACCATAAACAATGAATGGATGCTTGCATGGCAAACCAAATCCGATAATTACAAATATATTATTTTACAGAAAAACTAATGCCTAAACTTCAGCTAGAATTCAGAATTAACATTATTACCACCACCCAAATTTCTGCTTAACCTTCCACCCAATAAGCCTCCTGCGCCAATTCTTATACCTGTGCTTACGTTATTATATCTATCATAACTTATAACAGCATCAACCCTAAAAATTTTGAAAATATTTTCCAGACCACCGAAAAATTCAATATAATTATTATTCCTGTTTATATAAAATGCATTGGTACCTGCAATTAAATTCCAGTTTAATTTTCTAAAAAGTGGAATTTTATTGGTTAAAAAACCATTAAAGTGATGCTCAATATGCCCTAACAAAAACAGTTTTTCTGTTGTACTAAACGCATAATAAGATGCAAGCTGAAAACTGTTTACGTATTCGCTTGCGGAAAGAACTCTGTTTCCGTTAAAGTGCTGAAAATCCTGAATAAATACTTTTTTATTGTTTAAAAAGCCACCAACACCAAGTTTATATTTTAAAGCTCCTGCAAGTTTTAAATTTTTATCTCCCTGTATGGAAAAACGCCATTTGTCAAAATTTACATTGCTTTTAAATAAATTATTTATTCCTTTTGTGTAACTGATTGAAAAAGTTGGATACTTAGAATCTACAGCAATTTTGTATGTGGGAAACTGAATATACTTTTGCCCGGGTCTAAAAGACAAAGAAAATCCTACTATCAGCGCTTTGTGCGGTTCAAATTGTGATGTTATTTTTTCAGTGGGAAAATTGGGTGTTATATTAATGCTGTCGCTTTTATTTATGGTAAATTTTGTTGTATTATTTAACGGAATTCTGTTTTCATATAACCCGTAAACTGAAAAACGCAAACCATTTTCAAACCTTCTGTTATAGCCAATACTTCCAAAATAATTTTCGTACGTTTTTAAATAATTTTTTCCATAAAAAAGTGTGCTGATAGTATTGCTTAATGGAAGAAATTTACCTTCTTTATTAAACTGACTCACCCTTTTTCCTCCACTAATTATAACGTTGTATCTTTTTTGTTTTGTTGTTACACTGTCCTGCTCCCTTGTAAAAAAATTAATTGAAGCCTGTGGATTTAAATGAGTATTGTTTATGCCATATCGTATCAATGGCCTGAAAGTGATGCCGGACCTGCTATTGCGGCCAAATTTATTTATGTAACCATTTAAATTTATAACGGCTCCTTCAGCTGGATTGTATTCAGCATTTATTAGTAAAGGATCAATTCCCCATGAAACGATATTTGTTTTAGTATAATGCGTACGTCTTAATCCTGCTAAAAAAATATCAAGAGGTTTTATTTTACTTTGATTTTTATTAAGAGAATCTATTGAACGTTTAGAAATCAACGAATCTTTGTTGGAAATGTAAATGCTGTCTTTCTTTTTATAATCAAGTTGTTCTTCTATCTCTAATGGGACAGCTCTTGTACTATCCCAGTAAGCAATAGTTTTTTTATTTACATCGGCGTTATATTTAATAATGATATTATCAAAATATTTTTTAGGAAAATTTGGTGTTATATTATAATCAGAATAGACACTCAAAAAATTGCCCGCAGCTTCAATACCTAATTGCTTAAAATTAAAATGTAATAACTGGTTTTTTACTAGTCTTATATTATTGTCTACAGGAACAAACAGTTGCGTTATCTGAAGCGTATCCATAACTTCAAGTTGTGAGGATTTAGTTACAACTAAATCAAAACTCTGAATACTCCATTCATCATCTACAATATTAATTGTACCGGAAAAAAGTGGTTCATATTTACGCTTAGGCGTTACCCTAATACTGTTTGTGGAATGACCATTTTCAAAAAAAGTCCCCAGATATTTAAATGTGTAAAAATTTAAAGCTCCGTCAGCAATAGGCGATATAAAACCACGGGGATTAAATTTATCTGTAAAAAGCTTTACGTTATTGCTGTACAAACTTATAAATGAAGGAAAATTAAAACCAAAACTGCTGCTGCCACTAACACGGCTGCTTATAACTTCAAGTTTAAATTTATCAGGTTGTTTTGCACTAATTTTTGAAATTGATTCTGACAAATAAATAATTCCTTTTCCTCCAGAATCAAGTCCCATATCCTTTCTGTCCGTTTCAGGTATTTTTTGTCCGAGTATTCTGTTAGGAAGTGTTTTTAATTTTATCAAATCTTTGCCATAAATATTACAGGTAAACTCATTAATTTGTCTTGCAAAATAATTTCTTTTTTTTATTGCGTTTCTTATAATCTCATAGGCAGGATCTTCTCCGCCACTCTTAATAACAACCGACTCCATACTTAACTTTTGTTCTGTTAATACAAAAGAAAGCTCCGTATCATTTATTAAGTTTATTTTTTTTTCAGAAGAACTGTATCCCAAATTTTGACAAACGAGGATGTAATTACCTGATGAAATATTGAGTGAATACTTTCCTTTTTCGTTTGCGCTTGTACCCTTTGTTGTTCCTTTTACAGAAATGGAAGCATACGGCAACAAATCGCCGTTTGAGTTAAATACAGTACCGTAAATTTTTTGTGAAAAAGTAGGTTGTAATATTAAAAAGCTAAGAGAGAATAAAAATAAACGCATGAAAGAATTTTTCCGGTAACCGAATTTAAACCTGAAACTGTTACCGAAAATGTAAAACAATTTAACGGGTAAAAAGTTTTCTGGTTAACCTACCTGTTAAACCTCCAAAACCCGCAACAAGCCCGCCAATTAAACCCGTAATGGCAATCAGTAAAATCGGGTTATCTGCTTTAATAAAAAGTAAAGATATTTTGTGGGCGAGTAAATGATTGTTTGCTGCGCTTATCCAAAAGCTTAATCCAGCCCATAAAAAAAACAAGGCCGCAAAGCCTGCTAAAAATGCGATTCCTGCTTTTTGTGGTATTGCAAAAGCTACTATAAAACCTGTAACAGCGATTACCCACCATGGTAAAAAAAGGCATGCAGCAAAACTTAATAAAGCAGTTAATAAAACAGAAATTAAAAATTTCATAAATAAGTTGATAAGATTTTTAAAATTAATTAGAGAAGTTCATAATCCATTTCACACGATTATCTTTTACTTCTTCCTTCGTCATCATCCACAAAGAATAATACTTTCCTTCAGCCCATTTATCTACAAAATTGTCATAATACAAACTACCCGGGTTTCCATTTTGGCCACCAGGATAAACCCCATAAGCTTCTGTTTTTGCTGTTAAGCTTACAATCATTCTCCAGCTTGGTCCGTGGTCTTCTGTTGTTGCATTAATCATATTTCTTCCACCTCCCATATTTAAATGCATTCTGCTGAAGGCAGGCTGTTTTAAAAGATGATTAATTCTTGTATCCTTATTTTTCCACCATTCAAGTTTACCCGTTGTTTCCAAATTTTTTACAATTAAAACGGCTTCTTTAAACGATTTAAGCGCATCATCGGTAAGCGTCTCTTTTTTTGTGGTGTTGATGTCGTCAAAAAATTTATAAGAACTGTCTCTTATCGTTGCTTCAATTAAAGTGCTTTCAAATGGTATTTGTATTGGCTGTGGGGCTTTTGCAAACTCATCATCATAAACATCGGTTTTAAATTTTTTGTACCATTCGTTGTACACCGTTGCTCCGATAGATGCAGCATCATTTCGTAAATTCCATGATTTTAAAATTGAAAAATATTTTGTTTCATCTGCATTTAGCATCCCTACATTAATCTGCTTCATTAAGACCGGTAAAAGTTCTTCTGCATAAATATTGTAGTTATCTGTTTGCAGCGCCATCATATCCTGAGGCGTAATTTGCTGCATCGCCGTGAGTCTTTTATTAATCAGCAAACCTCTTGCTACAGGATATTCTCTGCCTAAATAATATGCATATGTTGAATCAGTTGGTTTTTGATTTGCACTGCTTACAAATCCTCTTTCAGGATTGTATTGAAAAGGAATTTCATTTTGTGGAATCATTCCCTGCCACATGTAAGAACTGTCAATACCGGGCATTATAAAATCTCCCTGGCCTTTCCATTTTGCCGGCCACTCCCCTTGCGTGCGCATAGCAATATCTCCGGCTTTACTTGCGAACGCAACATTTTGTCCGGGCACTTTTAAGTTTTCAACTGCAGTTACATAATCAGTGTAATTTTTTGCATGGTTCATTAAATTAAACATTAAAAGATCATTGCTTTTATCATGCGCCTTCCATCTTACAGCATAATTTTTATTGTTGGTTTGTCTGCCGCCATTAAAATTCTTATCATACATCACCGGTCCAAACACTGTGTAGGCAACCGTATCAAGCATCGATAATTTTCCGGCAATTTTTATTTCCTCCACTCGAAAAGTGGTTTGTTTCCATGCATTGTTAAACCAATATTGTTTTCTGCTCTCGTCTTTAAATTTTATTTCATAATAATCTCTTACATCTCTGCCACCATTTGTAACACCAAAAGCACAACTATCGTTAAACCCAATAATTACACTCGGCGAGCCTGGAAATGTTGCTCCGTAAGCATTAAAATTTGGTGTAGACAATTGCATTTCGTACCAAATTGATGGTAAGTTTAAACCAAGGTGCGGATCGTTGCAAAGTATTGGTGCGCCACTTTTTGTTTTGCTTCCACTTACTGCCCAGTTGTTGCTGCCGTTAGCAGGATTCGGTTTTACAAACTCTTCTGCAGCTACAAAACCTTTATTGAGATACATTGAATCTACATTTTTTGGAGCAACCGGTTTCATTGCAGGCGCAGCGTAAATAGTTCCTTTTGGAATGATAGGATCAAGCGAATCCTGAACTAATGGATAAAGCAAATCAAAATCAGTTTTGCTGAAAAACTGTTTTGCATTCGTCATTTCAAAATCATCATCGTGCCCTGCAAGATCGTTGCTCATTAATTTTAAAAACAAAGCAATTTTTAAATTACTCCACTTTTCAGGTTTTATACCTAATAGTTTATACTCAACAGGCAAAGTGCTTTCGGTCAATGTATTTATGTAAGCATTTACGCCGGCAGTGTAGGCATCGCAACTGGACTTGGTCGTATCATTTTGCTCCATTTCTTTTAATGCCGTTTCCGCAGCGTAAACCATTCCAAGTCTTCTAAATTCCCTGTCATGTTTTAATGCAACATCACCAACCATTTCGGCTGCACGGCCTGCCGCTACATTGGTTTGTAACTCCATTTGAAACAAACGAAATTTTGCATGTAAATATCCCTGCACAAAATATACATCGTTTTCCTGCGCCGCAAAAACATGCGGTATTAATTTCTCATCAAAATAAACAGACACTTTTCCTTTAAGCTGAGGAAATTTTAAATCTGCAGAAAAGTTTTTATCTGCAGGTTCAGCATTTTGCCACAAGCCATGTTGAGGCGATAACAATGCACCAAGAGGAGCCGGTGCTACAAGTTTGGTATTTAAAATAATTATAAGGACGATTGTGCACGCAGCAGAAAGCAGTAATGGTATAATGCGCATATAAAAAGTTGTGAACGTAATTTATACGTTTTTAAAACATTATCGGAAAACGATTTATTGTTTTTGCATATTGCAATATTAATTATCAATGCTGGTTTACCTTTAGATTCAAAAATGAAAAAGAAAAATGCTATCGGCCTCGATAATGATGAAGTAAAAGAACTAGCAAAAGGATTAAATAAACTTCTATCTGAATTTCAGCTTTTTTATATTAATGCAAGAGGTTTTCACTGGAATATAAAAGGTGATAAATTTTTTGAACTGCATGTAAAGTTTGAAGAACTTTATACAAATTCTCTTCTTAAAATTGATGAAGTTGCGGAGCGCATATTAACATTGGGCCACAAACCTTTGCATGCATTTACAGATTATGTAAAAACTGCCTCTATAAAAGAAGTTACCAATGTTTCGAATGGTAAAACTGCTATTGAACAAGTACTTGAAGGCTTTAAAACTTTAATTGTAGCAGAAAGAGAGTTGCTGAAATTATCTGCTGAAGCAGGAGATGAAGGAACAAACGCATTAATGAGTGATTACATAAGAGAGCAAGAAAAATTTGTGTGGATGTACACTGCATATCTTGAAAACTAATCAGGCAATGGAAAATATTGATGTAAAAAATATTCTTGGGCTGCAATTACCAACGGATCCAAGATGGGTAAACCTTGCAGAAATGCAGTTGGAAGAAATATTAACTGACCATGCATATTGCGAACAAAAAGCTGCAACAACCTGCATTACACTCATTCAAAAAAATTCAGAAAAAGAATTTTTAGTTGAAGAATTAAGCCCGATTGTTACTGAAGAATGGGGACATTTCAGGCAGGTACTGGCAGAACTTAAAAAAAGAAATTTAGTACTTGGCAGACAACGGAAAGATGTTTATGTAAATGAGTTGCTAAGGTTTATTATAAAAGGGGGCAGCAGAGAACAGCATTTTCTGGACCAGATGTTGATAATGGCATTAATTGAAGCAAGAAGTTGCGAGCGTTTTAAAAGATTGAGTGAAGGGTTGGATGATGTTTACATGCGTAATTTTTACCGAAAGTTTATGGAGAGTGAAGCCGGGCATTATACCATGTTTATAAACCTTGCAGAATATTATTTACCAAAAGAAACCGTAAGAAAAAGATGGAAAGAATGGCTTGACTTTGAAAAAGACTTAATGAACAGTACAGAAGTTAGAGGCGATAGAATACACTAAATATATAATTTTAACTGTCTATAAAAAATACTTAATTTTACAGCATTATGTTACAAACAACTTATACTTATTGTTATTACTACCAGCTTTTGCCGGCAGAATAATAATTGTATAATTACTATATTCTTTGCCGGCCTGATTTACAGGCCGGTTTTTTTATACTTAAAAATAATTAATGATACAGAATTATAAAGACTACACTGCAGAACAACAATGGGTTTGGAAAGAATTATTTAGCAGACAACAAGATAATCTATTGCAAAAAGGTACTGCACTTCACAATGAAAGTGTATCCTTGCTTAACAATGTTTTTAATGCTGACAGCATACCAAAACTCGCTGATTTATCAGCTGCTTTGCTAGAACACACCGGCTGGCAAATACACATTGTAGAAGGATTTATCCCTGCAGTAGAATTTTTAACTCTTCTTTCAGAAAAAAAGTTTGCAGCAAGTACATGACTAAGACAACCTGCTCAACTTGATTATTTGGAAGAGCCTGATATGTTCCATGATGTATTTGGACACTTGCCTGTTTTATGCGATAATGATTATGCATCATTTGTATATAAAGTTGGTTTGCTCGGAAAAAAATATTCATTTTCTCCTGAGTGTGTGGATTTGATAGAACGTTTTTATTGGTACAGTATTGAGTTTGGACTTGTAAAAGAAAATGGGGAGATTAAAATTTTTGGGGCAGGAATTATTTCTTCTTACGGCGAAACGAACCGTATTGTTAAAGACAGTTCTGTAGAGATAAAGGAATTCAATCTGGCCGAAATACTTTATCTCCCTTTTGATAAAAGTAGCCTGCAGCCTATTTATTATGTTGCCGGCAGTTTTAAAGAACTTTATCTGGCGCTAGATGAATTGACTTTCATACTGGAAAAAACACTTGAAAAAGAAAAGGTATTAGTGATGTGATCTATCAAAAAACTGGAGTTCATTAGATAAATCAAGATGTGGATATTTTTGAGAGAGCATAACAACTTTCTCAAAATTTATTTGCATGAATTTTTTGTGTGATGTTGATGTTGGATTAAAAGGTTTGTGATTTACAGCCGCATTTATTTCATTTATTTCTTTCATTAATTGTTGTGATGGTTCATCAATTACAGCAGGTACAAATTTTTCCCAAACGTAATTGGTGGCTGCATAATTGGGGTGCACAAGATCTTCAGCAAAAAAACGGTAATCTCTCAGGTCGTCTATTATTAGCTCATAAGCAGGAAAATAAAAAATGTCTAAGTTATTTGTAAGTTCATGTACTGCATGTATTAATGCTGCTTTACTCCTGTTATTTTCTATAAAACCCTCTCTTAAATGCCTTACCGGGCTGACTGTAAAAATAAATTTTGCATTGGGGTTTAAAGATCGAACACTATGCTGCATATCCTCTAAAATACTTACTATTTCTAATGGGTTAAGCAACCTGCGGTTAAATTTATCAGTAGGGATTTTGTGACAATTTGCAGCCACATTTTCGTAACTATTTTCTGGTTCAATATCTTTCCACTCATAAACAAAAGCAGAACCAAGCGTAATTAAAATCCAGTCTGCAGTTTGTATAAAATCAGCAGCTCTTTTAAATTCAATATTTATATTTTGTAAAGTCTGTAATTTTTCTGGATGAGAAAATCTTGTATGATGTGCTTTGCTGGCCCACAATTCGTTGTAATAAAATAACTCATTTTCTGAAAAAATATTTTCCTTGGTGTAACTTTTTATGGCTTTGGCAATGCTTACAGGGTTAAATAAAATACCGTTAGGGTTTTCTAATATTTTAAATTTATTCGCTGCCAATTTTTTACCAATCTGCTCTGTAAAACAAGAGCCAACTAATAATATTCTTTCAGTAATTTTTATTTTTACCGGAAAAGGTTTGGGCGTAAATTCTGAGCGGAATTGCATAAAAATTATTTATAAAAAGCAGAAGAATGAATTATAAATTAAATAAAAATTTCACTTGCCATTTTATTACATTTCTGCAAAGCAATATTATCAATATGAAGTTGCTCGCCACTCTCTTCAAAATAGCGCAGCATTGTTTCTGTATCCATATTTCCAACTAAATCATTGCCTGCCATCGGGCAACCGCCAATTCCTTTTAATGCCGAATCAAATCTTCTGCAACCTGCATTTAGCGCAGCTTTCAGCTTATCAATTCTGTTTTCAGGAGCAGAATGTAAGTGAACGCCCATTTCAATATTTTTAAAAACCGGTAGAATTTTTTTCAATAAATCGCTCACATTATTTGCTGTCGCCAAACCAACCGTATCTGCGATGGAAATAATTTTTACACCAAGTCCTTCAATCTGTTTGGTTCGCTTTATTACAATTTCTTCGTTGTATTCATCCCCATACGGATTACCAAAACCCATAGAAATATATACTACTAATTCTTTATTATGCTGTACACAAAGATTTTGAATATCTTCTACCCTTTTCAATGATTCATCAACCGAAGAATTTGTATTTCGCTGCTGAAAAGTTTCTGAAATTGAAAAAGGGAAACCCAGATATGTAATCTTATCAAATTCTACTGCTTCCGTTGCACCACGAAGGTTAGCAATAATGGCAAGAAGTTTTGTACTGGTCTTACCTAACTCAATATTATTAATTACATCTTTTGTATCTGCCATTTGAGGTATAGCCATGGAAGAAACAAAACTTCCAAAATCTATTGTATCAAAACCTACTTTTAATAAATTGTTTATGTATTCAATTTTTTTATCCGTCGGTATAAAATGATGCCATCCTTGCATTGCATCTCTGGGACATTCTATTACTTTGATTGTATCTGAATTTTTAGTCATTGTAGTGAAACACCAGTTTTAATTTAAAATTAGCTCTTATCTGCTACTGTTGGAGTTTGTGGTTTTCTTATTAAACTATCTGCAGGATAACTGGCTTTAATTGTATCTCTCAAAACTGTTGCCCAATTTATGATCATTGTTTTTTGTGCTACATTTATTTTAGCGCCCACCATGTATCAAGATATAAGATTCTAAGGGCATTTCATCCATTTCTACCTGATTAATAATTTCTTCGAGTTTTCAATATTGTTTTGCGATTTTATAAGATGCAAATTCATTAAAATTAATCTCCTTTTTTCCTTCTTTTATATGATCTGCCAAATACCAGGCAACAGGTTGAATATCATTATACCAGGGATATGTTGAATTGTTACTATGACAATCATAGCAGCTTGTTTTTAAAACAGCATGTACATCTGCTGGGATTGCATATTTAGTAGTAATATCATTAAATGCCATTGACGCAGAAAAGTTTTTTTGAAGTCGAAAAAACTGTAAAACTAAGAAAGCAATCAACAGAAATACTAAAATACGTTTAAAGAAAATTTTCATTTTAAGTTAAAAATATATTTTAGCGAACAATTATTTTAGTTTATTTACAATCGGTTTTACAGTGTAGCCATCCTTTCTCAACAAATCTATCAACCCATCTTTACCAAACAAATGCGCAGCACCAACAGCCATAAAAATATTAGTTTTCGGTAAAATCGTGTTGAGTTGTTTAACCCAGTTAAGGTTCCTGTTTTTTAAAAGTGCATCATTATTTTCTCCATCTGAAAATGTTTTGTCATTAACTATTGCTACCAAACTGTCAGTCTGTTGATTCTTATATGTCTGAACCATTTTATTAAAATATACCTTGTATTTGTTCAAACTGTCAATATTTTTTAATAGATCTTTTGCTTGTACACCATATGGTATGCTATCAAAAATAGAAGATTGAAATTCAATAGTTTCAAAGCCTAAAATTTCTTTCTTTTCTTTTTTTGCAATGGTCATTAATTCAATTTCTATACCGCTGGGCGTTTTGCAGGGCATCATGCGTGGATAAAGCAATGCGGCCAGCATCATAGGTTTCATTTTATTAAAATAACTCAGGTTCATTTTAAGCGAATCTTTATAAAACTTTGTAACTTTTTGTAATTCTTCAACTGTATATAAATCAGCCAAAGTTTTATCTTTCATGTTCATAAAAAACATGCCGCCTAATGTATTTTTTGGATCATCAAGATCCATTTCAAAATAAACCTGATTAGATGCCTTTAAAGCAGTTTGTAAGTTTGCACTAAATTGAATATCGTCCTTACATAAAATATGAAAGGTGCCAAAAAGATAACTTGGTTGCTTTAGGCCTTTGCCCGAAACCTCCCACAATAAAGTATTGTTGTCTTTATTTACAGGTAATTTTAAAATATTTTGTGCCGCACAACTTTGAATAACAAGTGTTATTGCTAAAAGATAAATTACTCTCATTTTTTATTTTTTATTTACTAAGGGAGTAAAAGGATAAAAGTTTTTGAAAAATACAGTTTTGCAAATTTGCACATTTTTTTATTTACCAATTTTGTATTTTGATAGAATTTCATCCACTCTTTTTTCCACTTTTTCATCCAACACCAAAACAGGTGCATTGTGCGGTTTTATTCTTGCATCAAAAATAACGGTACTGCATCCCCAATGTTTATTTTCTGTAAAAGGATTTACACCATAAATATCATGCGAAGGATTACAGCGGGTAAATGTAACCCATAAAAAATTATTTAGTTTTTCTGCAGCAAACGCTGCATCATCACTCAAAACAATTATTGGAAACTGATTAAGTTCGTTCTCAAAATTTTTAAGTTGAGCATTAATATTTTCCAGTTCAACATGAGCACTATCATAAGTTGTAAATGCGTTTGTTTGGATAGCCACAACTCCGGGCATTACCAATTTTCCATCCAATTCAAGGAGACAATTTGGCAACGATTTACCTAATGTTCTTTTTACAACGCCATTGGCTGCAAATACAACTTTACTACCGCTGTTTATCGACGTACCGGAATAATCAAGTGTATCAATAGTAGTATTTGTATAAAAATGAATATCTCTTTTTAGGTTTATCCGCTCAAGCAAAAATGTAAAATATTTTTCTATGTCATGCGTATCAATTTTGTTTGTGGCATCAGCAGTAATAAATAAAAATTTAGCAAGACTTAATTGGCCTGTTCCTAAAATATGATTTGCGATTGTTAGAATTTCAGCAGGCTGTGTTGCGGGTGTGTAAGGCGTGTATCTTTCACTACCAATAGCCAGTAAAAGTGGATGAACACCGGCTGCATCAACAGCATTCACTTCTATTAAACCCGGTATTTCATTCTGCAAAGCG
>JANXTG010000064.1 GCA_025352525.1 Ferruginibacter sp. | reverse complement strand
TAAGTTTATCAGAAACTACAGACATCAATTTTGAAATTACAAATGATCCAAACAGTAGAGTAGCAGATAGGTTCATGATTGTATTTAAAAAGTTTATACCGCTACGTTTTACAGCTATCACCGCCGTGCGAAACAATGATAAGTCCATTGACCTAACATGGAATACTGAAAACGAAAATAATATTGACAATTATAAAATTGAACGGAGTACTGATGGAGTTAATTTTATAGAAATTGGTTCACAGATGCCTACAGCAAATAATTTTGGTAATCCATATTACACATTTTATGATGCAAAAGCTTCCAAAGAAGTTATTTATTATAGAATAAAAGGAAATGGCATTACAGGAAATTCTATTTACAGCAATACTGCAAGGGTTTTGGCTTTAGAAGAAAATAATAATAAGCCGGTTAATATTTTTCCTAATCCTGTTACAAATGGCAATATCAATATAAACTTTGAAGGTGCCGTATTTGGGAATTACGTAATTACTATAAACAATTTTACGGGGCAGTTAATAAAATCGGAAACTTTCAGGCATCAGGTTATCGGAGAATCCTGTATAATAAAAATTTCTAATGCAGGTGGAGGTTTTTATACTGCAAACATTGTAAATGAAACAGGTATTAAAAAGATGATTCCATTTTTAATTAAATAATTTTAAAACAATAATGATATTGCCGTTTTGATGAAAATCAAAACGGCTTTTTTGTAAATATTAATTTTATTATGTAAAGAATTAAGGAATTTCTTTAAAGACGAAAAATTATTTATTATGTAGTTTATTTCTGTAAACAAACGTTTTATTAAGTGTCTTTCAATATTATTTAAACAAGCATAATTTTCTTACAATTTAAATTCTGTGTTTTTGGTACCCAACATAATAAAAACCTGTTATGTCAGCAATAATTTAATAAACTCATATTAAAATGAATTTATTTTCACCCAAGGTTTCCAAACAATCATCATTTATTTATAATATTTTAGAATTTACACAATAACAAACTGACAGCTTCGTTCATGTAATGTGAGTAATTTTTGGCCCTAATCCATTCTGCTTACAATCCAATACAATAAAACTATTAAAACCCGAAATGCTTTTACTTAGGCAATTGTATTACCAAGTTTTTTACACAAGAAATTATTTTATATGCTCTTTATCATAAGGGCGTTTATATAATTATATGTCAACTATGAAAAAACATTTACTCCTCTTCATTACTTTAATGATTGAGATTTTAACTGTAACATTTGGACAGGCCCCAACTACAGCCAATTATGCAGTTACAAATAACAATGGTGCAAGTCTACTCAGTATGACTGGCTCTGAATCATTAATACCAGCAAGCAAATCAAGTAATAGTTCTCCGGTTGAAAGTACGGTTTTTGATTTTTGGTTTATGGGAGTAAGGTATAATAATTTTACTGTCAATTCAAACGGATTAATGCGCTTTGGAACTTCAGTTATTTCCAATACGCAAACAGCAAATGGTTTTCCTCTGGCTGCTGCAAGTGGTGCAGTTTTAGCACCATTTGCCGCAAATTTAAACACGTCAAGTTCAGGCAAGGTCCACTCTGTGGTAATAGGAACTGCTCCCACCAGAAAATGCATCATTGAATTTTTAAATATGGGAATGGGTCGAGCGTCGAGTACCGCAAATGGTACATTTCAAATCATTTTAAATGAAACAACCGGAGTTATTCAATACATCTATGGGGGAATGACAATTGCAAATATTACAGGAGTTTCAGGAACTGAAAGTGCAGTTATTGGTTTTAGCAGTGATAATGTAAATACAAAAACGTTATCACTTGATCATTCATCATTTGGTGTAAACACAAATACTCCGGCAACTAAAAACAATTATACAGCTACAGGAAATATTGGTAGTTTAAACAGCACTGCCAACGGCTCAAGAAGAGAAATAAAATTTACTCCAGTTGTATTGGCTGCCCCCAGTGCGGCTAATACAAGCGCATATACAACAAATTCTATAACAATAGGTTGGAATGGGCTTAGTGTAATAGGAGAGCAAGGATTTGTTATTTATAAATCTGATGATGGAGGGGTAACTTATGATTTTGTACTTCAAACGGCTGCTGATGCAACTACAGCAATTGTACCCAATTTACTAGCAGGTACAAATTACTTATTCAAAGTATATTCAGTCAGTGAAGGGGCTTTATCTGCATCTGTATCTACCACGGGTACTACTACAGCTTGTGGTGCAAGCACAACCAACACTCTTAATTTAACAGGTTCAGGACCATTTACCTGGAGTGCCCTTGCAGCATCTTGGAGTTTGGCACACTTACCAACATCATGTGAAGATGCGGTTATAAATTTTAATGGAACTACGGCGTCCGATGAACAAATTGCTTTAAATTTTGATGTTGATGTGGCAATTAAATCACTAACCGTGAACAATATATCAACGTCTGCCAATGTAAAAGTATTTAATATTTCTGGATATGGTAAAGTGGCCATAGCAGGAGACCTTACACTAACTTGCCCTGGTGGGAACAAATTTGATAGATGTGCATATTCAACTCAAAACAAAACAACTATTAATGGAAACGTTTTTTTAAGCAGACCAGCTGCCTCTCACACCATAACCGAAGGGCAGGCTGCAATTGGTTCAAATGGAAATTCAAGAGAGCAGCTTTATCTTTTAAGAGGAAATATGACATTTAATAAAAGAGGGTATACAACCGATGAACATACCAATTTTACTTTTGATAAAGCAGGTACACAATATTTATATAATTACACCATTCCCCAACCTGATCCTTATACACAAGGTATTGGTGATACATTACAAGCAGTTCTATTTGAGAAATTAATTGTGGGTAATGCTAATGCAGCAAATTTGATTTTTGCAGGTACAAGTTTTGATGGATATATGGAGTTGCAGAGTAGAGAGGGAGTTTTAATAGGTGTCAATTCTACCTTAGATCTTCCTGCAAATTATTCTATTAATTCCTTGGGAGGTTCTTCTTATTTCAAAATGCTCAACGGATCTAAACTGAGACTTGGAGGAGATAAAACCATCAGTCCCAACACTGTATCAGCCGGCGTATATGGTGTTGCAGGCAGTAATTTTCCGGGTTCTTTTTCTCCTTATACTTTTGACCCAAACAGCACAGTGGAATATTATGGATCCAATACCATTACACAAACAATTTTTAATGGTGTTACTTATGCAAACCTAGCAGCTACAAACGGCAGTGGAAGCGGAAGGGCAATCAAACAAACCACTGCAGGCACATTATCAGCAAATACTTCTATCAATATTAATGCATTAGCCGATGTTTATCTGGGAACCTCTACAGGACTAGGAACCAGCACGGCACCGGTTACTTCAAGCGGACCTTTAAATATTTTAAATACCGGCGGTTTATACTGTAATGCAAATGTAGTTTCGGGAGCAGGAACATTTGCAATGGGGAACGGTAGTTATTTGGGTATGGGTCATGTTCAAGGCATTTCAAACTCAGGAAGTGCAACAGGAAATATACAGATGACGGGTGGGCGTACTTATAACAGCACAGGAAATTATATTTATAATGGTTTAGTTTCACAAATAACAGGAGCGGGTTTACCAACTACTGTAAATGACCTTACTACGGATAATCCACTAACAGTTACGATAGCTACGAATCAACTTGTAAACGGAGTGGACAGTTTAAAGCAAGGAACCTTTGATATCGGCTCAACAAAAATAACCCATAACGGTACCGGAACTTTAAACAGTATTGGCGGTTTTATGAAAGCAAACCTTGGTATTGTTGAAATGAAAGGAACATCCGGTACAGCTCAAAATCTTTCAGGTAATTGGTTTATAAACAGTACAATTTCTTCTCTCATAAATGCAAATACAAAAGGAATTACTGTTGCAGCATTGCCTGCAGATACCCTGTTAATTTCGAGCGCCCTTGTTTATGGTGCTGTTACAAATACTGCGATTACAACTAACGATAATTTAACCTTGCTTTCCAGAGATACGGCTACTGCATCTTTTGGTACAATACCATCGGGTAGCAGTATAACAGGCAAAGTAAATATTGAACGCTATCTTCCTGCAAAACTATCATGGCGTTTACTTGCAGCACCTGTAGCAAATGCAACTTCACCTACCGTAACGGCAGCATGGAGAGAAGGTGGGGCATCACTTGCAAGTAATGGATATGGTACCCGCATTACAGGGCCTGCAACATTTGTTGGCGTAGATGAATACACCCAACGGGCAAGTATGAAATATTATAACCCAATCGCTAATACTTATGTCAATGTAACAAATACAAACACGTCCTTAATTTCTAATACTCAGGGTTATTATGTATTTATAAGAGGTGATAGAAGTGTGGCAATAACCGGAGCTGCCATACCAACTATTTTGCGCATTAAAGGAGATGTAGTTACAGGAACACAGGTTGTTAATGTACCTGCAGGAAAATTTGTAACATTTGGTAACCCCTATCCATCAAACATAAATTTTATAACAGCAGCGAAGGCAAATATTTCTAACACTTACTATGCCTGGAACCCAAACTCTGCAGGAAGTTATAATGTGGGTGCATTTGAAAATTATACTTTTGATGGAACCAATTATTTAAAAGTACCCGGCGGTACAATACGCAATAACATACAAAGCGGGGAAGCCATATTTATTCAAAGTAGTGGTGCAGCCGGAACTTTAACCATTAATGAAACCGACAAAACAGGGGGATTTACAACACCGGTTAGCAGAACACCAACAACACAAGGCAGAACAGGCATTACAAAACCAACATTGGAAATAAATATGTACACAAAAGATATTGACAGCAGTACTTATTTAGCAGATGGAATACTTATGAATTTTAATGATGATTACAGCAGCGCTGTAGACAACGATGATGTAAGAAAGATTTTAAATGCAGGCGACAATATTTTCCTCAAGAACGGCAATTCAAACTTAATTGTAGAAAGAAGACCCACTCTGAAAATTTCTGATACCATAAAGTTAAACCTGACAAATACAAGAATAAATTCTTACAGATTTGAGTTTGATCCATCGGCTCTGGATAATATTAATTTGGAAGCAATATTAAAAGATAAATTCGTAGGAAGTGAAACAGCAGTCAGTTTATTGCAGGTTACAAATTATAATTTTAATATTACTAATGATGCTTCAAGTAAAAGGGCAGACAGATTTATGATTGTCTTTAAGCAAGTGCCCCCTATGCGATTTATTAAGATTACGGCAGTAAGGGAAAAGAACAGCACTGCTACGGTGACCTGGTACACTGAAAATGAAAACAATGTACATACTTATACAATAGAATCCAGTAAAGACGGTATTAATTTTACTGAAATTGGTAAGCAAACTCCAACTGCAAATAATAATGGGAACCCTTACTACGGTTACATTCATACTAATCCGGTTGATGAAAATAATTGGTACAGGGTAAAAGCAACAGCAATAACCGGCGCAGAACAATACAGTGAAATTGCGAAAATAGATGCGAAAGAAAAGGAAGTGCCAACTGCCATAACTTTATTTCCAAACCCTGTTATAGAAGGCAAAGTGCATGTTAATTTTGCCAATGTATTGGCAGGAAAATATCAATTATCTGTTAACAACATGGACGGGCAAATTATTTACAGTGAAACCCTTCAACTACAAACAAACAATTTAAAGAAAACAATAAGTTTAGGCAATGTTGCTGCAGGAAATTATCAACTTATTATAAAAGATGAAAAAGCTGATTCAAAAAAGATTTCCTTTATTGTAAAATAAAAATGTTTTGGTTAATTAAAGCCGTTTCAAAGCACTGAAACGGCTTTTTATTTTACGCTATAATTGGCATAGTAAATTATTACCTAACTTGAATTTAGTTATCTGATTGGATAAAATTGACCATTGTTACAACTTATGATAAACTACAATAATGAACCAAAGAATAATTTAATGAAAAAAATGTTTGAGGTTGTCATTGCTATTACGGCCTGGACGGCTATTGTTTTTCAGGCCTACCTTACCACAGGAAGCATGGCAAATCTTTTCAGCTACTTTACCATACTTACCAATTTGCTGGTTGCTGTTTGCAGCAGTATTTTATTATTAAACATACAAAATAAAACAGGATCATTTTTTAGAAGACCTTCTGTACAAACGGCTATTACACTTTATATTTTTATTGTTGCCCTAGTTTATAACACGGTATTGCGTGGCATTGTTTCTTTAAATGGCTGGAATCTATTTGTAGATACTTTACTCCATGTAGTTGTGCCAATACTTTTTATTGTTTACTGGTTTGTGTATGTGCCAAAGGGCGTATTACAATGGAAACAGGGTGTAAGCTGGATTTATTTTCCAATGGCATATTTAGTTTACTCCTTAATAAGAGGAGCTGTTTTTGGATGGTACCCATATCCTTTTTTAAATGTGGTAACTTTTGGTTACCCTAAAGTAATTTTAAATGTAATCATTATGATTGCCGTGTTCTTTCTGGCAGGCCTTGCCCTTATAATGCTTGACAAGGCGCTTGGAAAACGTAAAAAAGAATTATAATTCTTCCTATATAATTTTATCGCCATCAATACGAGTCAGCATAAATTCCATGAAAATATTGCAGATTCTTTATTTCTAATAATTTATGTTGAACATGATTTGTTGTATTCTTATAAAAATCTTTTATAGGTTAAGTTTTTGTGGGGTATGAATATTAATATACCTGTTCAGTCTAAATCTATTTAATCAATACTTCCTCCTTACATTTTTTATTATGCACAATAATAAAAAACAATAACCGTTTCAATACTTAAGGGATGATCTCTGTATGAAATCCCTTACTATACTTGTTTTGATTTATGTTTTTGTTGTGTAATAAATACAAATAAATATTTTTTAAATGCTTACAATTCAAGGCATTTTTTTAATGTAGATAATCCAAATCTAACAAACATGAAAACCTTTTTACTTATTGTTTTCTTTGCTGGAAGTTCATTTTTAAATGCAGTAAATGCCCAGCAGGACATTTCCAGAACAGGTGTAACCATTCCCACTTTAGAAATTAATCTGTACGCAAGGGCAATGAATGGAAGTATGTTTTTAGCAGACGGTGTTCTGCAAAACTTTAATAATGATTTTAATGCTGCGGTAGATAATATGGATGTGCGGAAGTTTATGAACGCAACGGATAACCTGGCTATAAAAAACGGTAATTACAATTTAATAGTAGAAAGAAGACCCAATATATGCATTACCGATACTTTGCTTTTAATGCTGACAGGAACAAGGGTTGCTCCTTACCGGTTTGACATTGACCCCTCTGTTTTAAATTATCCCAATATAAAAAGTTACCTCATTGATAAATATTTAAGCACAGAAACCCCTGTGAGTATGGATACCGTTACTTCCATAAATTTTGATATTACCACAGACGCTTTAAGCAGTGTTGCAAACAGGTTTATGATTGTTTACCGACAGCCGGCTCCGGTAAGATTTGAAGGTATTACAGCAACAAGAAATACTGACAACAGTATAAACACAGTTTTTAAAACTGAAAATGAAAACAATATAAATAATTACAGTATTGAGAGAAGTATAGATGGGATTGTTTTTGAGCCAATTGCCTGGCAGATGCCTACTGCAAATAATTTCGGTAACCCTTATTATAATTATCTTGATGAGGGTGCTAATACAGCATATAACTGGTACAGGATAAAAGCAAATGTTATTGCCGGAACAGCCATTTACAGCATGTCTGTCAGAGCTGAGGAGGCCTTTAAAAAACAAGTGAGCAACATAAATGTATTTCCAAACCCTGTAACAGCGGGTACAATTAATATTGGGTTTGAAAACAAACCAGCAGGTTTATACAGACTTTCTATCGT
>JANXTG010000050.1 GCA_025352525.1 Ferruginibacter sp. | reverse complement strand
TGTGAAACCAACTTACCCGAGCAAAAAAACCAATTCCCTTTTTTTCTATATTTGGTGTACCGTCTTGGTTTAAAAACCTGCCGCCATAACTTGCAGCATTTGATCCGAAGCCTGTATTTTCTGTTTTAGCCTGTTCAGTTTCTATTTGTTTATGAAGCGCCATTTTCTATAAATTAAAGTATCTTTTATTTGTAAAACGGTAATTTCTTTAAAGCAAAGCCGATTAAAATTGCAGTAAATACAAAAACTATTACAAGAAACTGTATCTGCGAAAAATAATACTTTAGAAAGAAAAAACAAAGGTATAAAATGCCTATACTAAAAAAGAGTTTAGCTAAAAATGTAAATGGAACTAAATCGGTTATATTTACGTTGATTAATTTTGCTGAATGCCACATATAATAAAATACTTGTAAGTAAGTAGAAACTATAATAGATAAAGCCACTCCTGCAACACCAAAGGCGGGGTAGAGGAGCGTCATTAAAAGCAGCGCTAAAAGAATATCCATTACGGAGCCAGCCAAGATTTTATTTGTATTGTTGTAACACTGTAATATAACAGTGTAGTGGTTTATACGCAGCGGAATAATAAAAATACTGATAAGGAAAATCGGTACTGATTCGTTGTACTTATTGTTGAATATAACAGAGAACGCCTCTTTATGCACTATTAACAGCATAAAAAAAACAGGAAATGAAATGTAGGAAAGCAATTTAAAACCTTCTTTAAAAATAAGGGCAGAGGTTTTTTTATCTGCAATGTTGTGGCTTATTTTGGTAAGCATAAAAGTTTCCACAGTGCTTATTAAAACAGCAAATAAAGGAATTTCAATAGTGCCATTTACAAAGATTGCAAAGTTTGCTGCGCTTAGTAAAAATATAACATAAATCTTATCAAGCCAACGTGCAATTACACCAACAACTTCATTTATCCCTAAGTAAAGCCAATTTTTAAAAAATATTTTGAATTGTGTGGAATGGTACTCAACAGTTTCCGATTGTTTTACAAAAAACAGTAACAAAGATTTAGCTGCAAGCAGAACTAACAAACAAAAAATAAGATTTTGGAGATTAAAAGTATAAAAGTAAAAGTATAAATGAATACCAAAAAATAATATGCTGTAAATAAAATTTGCAGTGAAGTAAAGATTTAGCTGGTTGCGCTTTATTAAAAAAGTATCTGCAAGGGTTGTAATAAATTGTAAAAAGATAAAAAAAAGTATAGAAATTTTGATGGATGCAGAGAAATTATTTTCTGAAAAATAAAAAACCCCTGCAACAAATACAAATAATAGCAAATAACAAATAGCAATTTTTTTTTTAAACCTTTGTAAAAAAAAATTAAACACGAAATCCCTATTTGCCAGAATTATTGAAGGCATTGCAAAGGCAGTTATAATGTTTAAAACGTTGCTGTACATGTAAAATGTTTGGAATTTTCCATACTCATCGTATGATATTTTTCTAGAATAAAGTATGGAAATAACAGTTAAAATAAGAAGGGGTAGTATTCTCCCTATAAAAATGGGTATAAAATTTCTTTTTAAATTAAGCTTTACAGAAATAGTATTGTACAAAGCTGTTTTCAAGCCTTTACTGTTTTTATAAGAAAGGTCGTTGGTTTTTTTGCTATTTTATTTGCCAGCCTGTCAACTAATTTCCAAAAGCGAAATGGTAAAAAAGATAGTAAATTATACAGGCGCAATTTTAAAAAGTATTTATTGCAAAAAGCATCTGTACTAATTATTGTTGTGGTTGTTTTAAACAGAGCTGTTATATTTTTTTCATTAAAGCTATGCAAGTGTGCATTTTTAGGTGTTGGCTTGTTACAATGTACGCAAAGAAAATATTCAATTTTCTCGTTGTAAGGAGTTACTAATATTAGCATACCACCGGGTTTTATTTTTTGTAAAAGGCTATCAACAAACAAAGCCGGATCAAATACATGTTCTATAACTTCAGAGGCTACAATACAATCGAAACAATTATTTTTAAAAGGAAGATTAAAAGCATCGCATACAATACCTGCATGGTTTTCATGAGGAAATTTTGATAAAGTTTTTGTAGGATTTGTGATGGAAATATCAGACGAAATAATTTGTTTTTCGTGTTGTAAAAAATGTTCTGCCAACCAACCACTGCCACAGCCAATGTCTAAGATACTCAGCGTATTTTCCGGAACTGCATTTATAATAGCTTGCCTGCTTCTTCTGCGTTCGTTTTTTGTTACATAAGGTTCATCGTCGTTAAAATAATCGAACTGGGCTGCATCTGTTTCATAATGATTTATATAGTCAAAACTAGAATCAAAGTTTTTATGTAATTCAATTTCGTGCTGCTTTATTTGGCGGGCAGCATCTATCATTATTGCAATATTATTTTTAATAAAATATTTATTGCCATTAGCGGTTTTAAGAAAATCGTTTTCGGGAGAGATTATTAATTCTTCCCCAGAATATGGATCAACCAATTTTGAAATTAAAAATTGTTTCATAAATAAATATGCAAGAATAATTATATAATTTGAAGTGAAGTTCTAAAATTAATTAATAATAAATGAAAAGGTTTTTTTTATACAAAGTGTTCAAATCTTCAAAACCTTAGTTTATAATTCGCGTTTTATTTATCCTCCCATATTTCTTTTTCTTTATAAAAAAAATGGATTCAGTTTTTCCTTCCTATAATGGAATGTTTGCTCTTGTAAAGACCAAGCCTTTTAAAATCACCACTATTGCCGTGCAACTAAATAATAGCCTCATACGTTGTACTAAAAATCTATAGCGTAGAAAAGATTTTTTTAAAACTTAATTACATTCTACAGCCGTTATGTTGTAAATAATAAGCAGGTTTTTTTAAACAACTACATGAAATAAAATCTTTTAGCATTGGTCAAAAAGAATTTTTATATAAAATAATAATACCTGATAGTATTGATGTAAAATCGTTTCCCTGCTGGCTTATACATTACGCCTGTGAGGATGCGTCTAAACATTTAATACTTGAGTTTGTAAAATAAGAATTTAGTTTTTTAAACAATAAAATGCTTTTAATTGATTCTACCACATTATTTAAATTTAAAGTTTCTATTGTCGATGTCATTTATTGATACTGATATAAAAAGTAAGCTTAAAATTTTATTAAGCATTTTATTTATTGAATATCTAACCGTTCAATTTTCTGGTATTAGCTTCTCCCGTTTAAATGGTAATTCCCTATTTAGTGTTGGAGTAGATCCTTTTTTTGACGGTTTATATTGCTAAATTTTCTCAAACAATTTTAGAAAATACTTGGTTAGCTATTTTATGCGTTGCCTATACTATTTTGAGTTTTATCATATGTTAATCTATATTTAATAGCACATCCATCATTTTCAAGAATATTATTTTTGAGCGGTACAATACTGGAGTTTATTCCTTCTGTTGGTTTTTTACTAAATGATTTGACCCCTGTATTGCAACAGCAATTTTAGTATTTCATCTCTCTAATTGGTTTATAATGGACATTGCTCCGGTAAGGCAAATTGCTTTTATTTGTACACTTTTTTTTAGTCAGAAATTCTGATGGCAGAATCAATTTTGATTTTTAAACCCTTTATTTTAAATATTTTATGATTATTTTACAACGCAAACTTTGTGTTTAAAACAAAAGTATAAACCATATTTTCCATAAACATTTTTTTTCATGGCACGGTAATTGAAAATACCGCTCAAAATAATTTAGCCATGAAAAAAATAACCTTCTTGTGTCTTTTTGCAATATCATTTTTTGCAGCAGAAGCACAAACAAAAAAAAATAAGAAATCTAAAAAACAGCCAAAGAAAGAAGCAGTAGCAAAGGCGAAATTTATGAAGGTTGAGGCTCAAAAAAAATTCTTAAGAGACTCAGTTATGTTAGGAATGAAAATGGAAGATTCACTTAGAATAGTCGGTGATAATCTTTCAGATTTACAAAAAGATAGTTTAAGCCTGGTTTACAAACAAAATGGGTTAAAAGATATTGATAGCTTAAATAAAATTAGATATGCAACAATAGCAAAATCCCGGAGTGAAGTTGATATAACAGATAAAACCCAGATGGATATTAACAGAGCTGCAAAATTAAATGATTATCAAGGTAAGCAGGTAAAATATATAAATCAAACTTATACGGAAAAGGCTAAGATCTTAATTAGTGGTGTTGATCCGCAAACAAAGAAACAAGAATTGGCACTGTTAAACGAAGAAAGACGAAATAAAATCAGATTAATTGTAGGTAAATCCCGTGAAAGAAAATTAGAAAATGAACGCAAAGATTATTTTAAAAAGAACACAGCCGATGAATCAAATGCATGGATAAATATTGCAGAAAGTGTTGCTCAAAAATAATAATTAAAATTCAATATCAATTTAATAACTAAAAGGAAAGCCGTTGCATTTTGCAGCGGTTTTTTTTGTTCGTAACAAATTTGATTGCACAATAAATAGATGGTGTAATTTTCCGTTATGAATTTATTGATACCTATTCTTATTATTTATTTAATCCTTTTAGTATCAATTTGTATTCGTATAATTTTTGAAACACACAGTACCAATAAAACACTTGCGTATTTGTTGTTTTGTGCATTCATTCCAGTAATTGGAATAACTTTTTACATCACATTTGGAGTTAATTATTGGAAAGTAAAAAAATACAACAAAAAATCAGATGCTGATAAAAAATTACTTCTAAAAATTGAACAACATATTAAACAGTTTAGCGAGGTAACAGTAATTAGTACTGATGATGCTGTTAAACAAAATGCTGAATTATCTTCCATGCTGTTAAGGGATCTTGGCAGCCCTTTAACAGCAGGTAATAAAATTAAATTACTTATAAACGGAGAGAATAAATTTCCAAATATGTTGCAGGCAATTAAAAATGCAAAACAACATATTCATTTAGAATATTATATTTATGAGTGTAATATAATTGGGCTTGAATTGATAGAGATCTTAATCGAGAAAGCAAAGCAGGGAATAGAGGTTAAAATGATTTATGATGATTTTGGCAGCCCTACTATTAAGAAAAAAATAGAAAGCAGATTAAGAGATGTCGGCATTGAGATATTTCCATTTTATAAAATTCAGTTTTATTTTTTTTCCAACAGAATAAATTACAGAAACCACCGTAAAATAGTTGTTGTAGATGGTTGTACAGCTTTCGTTGGAGGTATAAATGTCAGTGACAGGTACATTAATAAAAATAAAGATGATTTATTTTGGAGAGATACGCAAGTTAGAATTGATGGACCGGCCGTATATTATTTACAATATCTTTTTATGGCTGACTGGCATTTTTGTTGTGGCAAATATTTTGTTGAAAATGAAAAATATTTTCCCAGAATTAAATCTTTTACAGAAAACAGCTATGCACAAATAACTGCAAGCGGCCCAAACTCTGTACAGCCGTCTGTTATGTACAGCATACTACAGGCAATATATTTGGCAAAAGAAGAAATACTGATTACCAGACCATATTTTATACCGGGAGACAGTATTAATGATGCACTTAAAGTAGCTGCTTTAAGTGGTTTAAAGGTAAAATTACTAGTACCGGGCGTATGCGATTCTAAAATTGTAAACGCAGCATCTCAGAGCAATTACAACGATTTATTAATTGCCGGTGTTGAAATTTATTTATACCAAAAGGGTTTTGTACATGCAAAAACAATGGTAACGGATGGTAAACTTGTAATATTGGGAACGGCAAATATGGATCGAAGAAGTTTTGATTTAAACTTTGAAGTAAATGCAATTTTGTACGATACAAAAACGGCAAATGAACTGAGAACTGTATTTTTTGATGATCTACAATCTTCTGAAAAAATAAATAAAGAGCAATGGTTACAAAGAAAATGGTATGTGCAATTCCCTGAAAAATTAGCCAGATTGTTGTCACCAGTTTTGTAATCAGTTTCCCTTAATTCTATGTAAAAGAGATTGAAAAGATTGCTTGTTCCATTTTGCAAATCTTCCTCTTTGTACAACCAACGTATTATCAACTTCAGGCTGCAGATAATAACAAAAAGCATAATCTTCCAAAGAGTTTTGCCATCCTATAATTTGTGCAAATCTTAAATCATAAAATATCAGACTGTCCTTTCGCTGTTCTATTAAATAAAATCCCTGCGAAAATTTAATCAGTTTATTGAGTTGATTAGGTTCCTTAACAAAATGTATTAAATTATTATTTTGGGGTTTAAAATGAAGATCTAGGCATTTTTGCTTATCAAATACTGAACGGTAACCTGTATAAAAACCACTGTCATTTTCTGCCGCTATAAACCAAAGCCATGTTTGCAATGGGGCAGAGGTAATAAGCAATTTATTATATTTAATGTGTTGTGCAGCAAGAATTGTTTCTGTTTCAGCTGATACATAAAATTTATTTGTAAGAGAATACAAAAGGTATAAAAACGGAATGATCAATCCTGTTTTCCAAATCCATTGTCTGCCTTTACTTTTTTGTTTTTTAAATAACAGCATTAACAATGCAGAAATAGGAAGGACAGAGAAAAAAGGATCAGCTACATAAATTGTATTAAAGGATTCTTTTGCCCCAAGACATAGCTTTTTTGCCAACGGTTTTTCCTACAAAGAATTCACTTATGCATGCCCTATATGCTGTATGTTTTAATAAATCAATTAATTAAAATTAAATACATACTGCTCTAATATTTCTATACTTCATTGTTTAATATTTATTACAACCATTTAATGCAAACAGGTTTACCAACAAAAATCCTGTTGCCTGTATCAGTTAATAATCCCGTTGTAATATTCCTTTTAAAAATTACTACTTCATTGCTGTTTTGGTTTGCAACCAATAAATATTTTCCCGAAGGATCAAAATTAAAATTACGTGGAGCTAAACCTAAAGAAGACTGATGTTTTATTAAAGAAAGATAACCGTACTTTTTATTGATTTTGAAAATACCTATTGTATTCGATTCTCCTCGATTGCTGGCATATAAAAAATTTCCATCCGGGGAAATATGAATATCTGCACTTCCTGCTTTTCCTTTAAAGTTTAACGGTAAACCGGAAAGAGTTTGTATCTCTTTCAACGCATTATTTTTAATGGAATAAAGTGAAATTTTTCCAGCTAATTCCTGCACAACATACATAAAACGACCATCTGCTGAAATATCAATATGTCTTGGACCTGAACCGGCAGTAGCCGAAATAAATTTTTGTGACGATGGCTTTACTTTTCCTATCCTTTCATCAAAACTATACATCATTATTTTGTCAATACCAAGATCTGTAACGTACAATACCTTATTATCTTTCGTTAAAAAAGTTGAATGTACATGAGGCGACTTTTGATTTACAGTATCAATACTTTTACCCTGATGTTGAACAATTTGTGTGGCTGGCTGTAATTCTCCATTTTCATGTACAGGAAGAACAGCAAAATTACCACTGCTGTAATTGCCTGTAAGAACCCATTTTCCGCTTTTATCAGTTGTAATATAACAAGGATGATTTCCTTCTGAAGATTGAGAATTTATTTTTGTTAGAGTACCAATTTTTTTATCAAAAACAAATGAAGTTACTGATCCACCTTTTCCATT
Source organism: Ferruginibacter sp. (assembly GCA_025352525.1). Classification (GTDB taxonomy): domain Bacteria; phylum Bacteroidota; class Bacteroidia; order Chitinophagales; family Chitinophagaceae; genus Ferruginibacter. The sequence continues at coordinate 8,282 of JANXTG010000050.1, read as the reverse complement.
TATATCTGCATTTTCGTTTACAGCATACAAATATTTGTTATTTGGAGATATAGTTAGGTAAGATGGATTAGATGTTTTTACATGACTAACTTCTTTTGCCGATCCATTTATGTTGTCAAAATCATAAACATAAATTCCTTCGCTTTTAGGTGAATCGTATGTACCTATTATGAGGTAAGGTTTTTGTGAAAAGCCATTAAGCACACTCATCAAAGAAATTACAAAAAAGATTTTTCTCATGAAATATAAATTATTAATTTAAAATATTGGAAAGCAGATCAAGCTACACAAATAATCCTAAAACGGATACATTTTTAAAAATTGAGAAAATTTTAGAGAAAAGGATATAAAAAAGTACTGTTAACTTTTTTAAATTGCATTCACAGCTAATATTTAAACTTTGTATATTTGTTTTACAACTAACAGTAATAATGCAGACAACAAATAAAAAGCCTTGGTTAAAAAAACTCTTGGTAATTATATTGGTTTTATTCGTAGCCGGCGGTGTTATTATTTATTTAATTTTTACGGAAAAGTTTGAAGATACAGGAAAGCAGGCTGCAGTTTTTTCAATTAGTGCTGCTGAACTTATAAAAGAATTTCAAACCAATGACAGTGCGGCTAATAAAAAATATGTAGAAAAAATAATTCTTGTAAATGGTACAATTGCGGAGACTGAAGCAGTTGATTCAGCTATAAATATAAAAATGAAGGATACTTTAACAGGTTCGTATATCATTTTTGCTTTTCAGCAACAACATATAAAAGAAGCAAAACAATTAAAGGAAGGTGATAATGTTTCTATTAAAGGTTCCTGCAGTGGTGGTATTTACAGTAAAATATTAGAAACTGAATTTATAAGTTTTAAACGTTGTGCATTAAATAAATAAAAACAAAAACAAAAAAAACATGAAAAAATCTATTATCCTTTTTGCAATGATTGGTTTAACAACTTTTGCATTTGCACAAAAGAAACAAACAACTACTTCTGCAATTATCATTTTTGATGCAACCACCAGCTTAGATAAACTACCAAAAGCTGATAATAAAACTGTAATCGCAAGCCTTGATACCAAAACGGGTAATGTTGCTTTTGAATCTGTAATTAAAAGTTTTACATTTTCAAATCCAAAAATGCAGGAGCATTTTAATGGAGATAAATGGATGGATTCAGATAAGTTTGCAACAGCAACTTTTAGTGGCAAAATAACTAATCTATCTGCTGTTAATTTTAAAAAAGACGGTACTTACAATGCTAATATAACCGGAGATTTATCTTTGCACGGTGTTTCAAAACCTATTACGACTGTAGCAACCATTATTGTTTTAGGTAAAACAATAAGTACTACAACAAATTTTTCTGTAAAACTTGCAGATTATGGAGTGAATGGTGGAGCAATTGCTGCCGGCAAAGTCGCAACTGAACCAAAAATTTCAGTTATAGCAGATTTTAAATAATTGACTTTTAAAGAAAAAGCCCTCAACAATTGCAAGATTGTGTGAGGGCTTTTTATATTTTTATAGCAAAAAACATATCAACAGAAATATAGGCATTCAATAATTATAGCATGATTTTTACCCCTTGAAATCTTACCTGTAAAAAGATAAAAAACAACAAGGAACTGATTCAGCTATCAAACAATTTTGAAAAAAATTTAAGAAAGTTTTCAGCGCCACCTTTTTCTGATACACTATTAAACTCCTGTTTTTCCATTCTTACAAATTGACGGTAAGTTGCTATTCCAAATAAAATAAAAAGAACGACAAGTACTGAAGTAAAAATTAATAAGTCAAGATTTTCCATTCTACTTTTTCTTTTTAATATTTAGGTAAATTAAAGTAACAATAATAGTTGGAGGCCATAATCCAAGAAAAATTGCTCTGTCATGATCTTTCAGAATAACATAATAATATTCAGAAACAAAAATCAGTACTAAAGCACTTAAGAAAATAAACAGCTCGATTATTTTTAACATTGTTTTGATTTATAAAGTGAATGTAGGTTAATTAATACTTTTAATTAAATTATACCAAAATTACGTTGTTCCAACTAACATACATTAGTTTTGTAATAAATATTTCTGCAATGAATAAGGTTTTAACTGCATGGATTACTGTTTATGATAATTTTGAACACAGATGGGTAAACATACAAAAATCCAAAGTAATAAGTAATGCAATAATCTTTTTTTTCTTTGTTGGTATTTTTATCTCGGTTGTATCCCATTTCAATTTAATTTCTCTTAAAGTGGGTAAGTTTTTTGCCATAGAACTTGCTTTTAGTGTTCTACTTTTAAGTGAAATTTTTGATCTTGTATTTATTCTCACACATTCAGTGGCAGATTCCGTTGGCAAACAATTTGAAATTGTTTCATTAATCCTATTAAGAGGCTCATTTAAAGAACTTGGTCATTTACCGGATGCAATCAGATGGGATTTAAATACTCTGTTGGATTTAATGCCACTTATTGCCGATGCATTTGGTGCAGTTATTATTTTTTTAATTACCGTTTTATTTTACCGCTCTCAGCGTCATGTACAAATAACCAATAATGAAGCCGAAAAGAATAAGTTCTTCTTACAAAAAAAACTTATTGCATCTGCTCTGCTAATAATATTTTTAAGTTTGGCTGTTTATATGTTAATCGTATTATTATCTCAGGGTCATATCATAAACATATTTAATTCTTATTACACAGCGCTAATTTTTTCCGATATTTTAATCCTAATAGTATCTCTCAGGTACAGTAACCTTTATATCCATTTATTCAGATATTCATCTTTTGCACTGGCCACAGTTATCATCCGTATTTCGCTTTCTGCTCCAAAATATTTTAATGTTTTATTGTCAATAGCAGCAGGTTTGTTTGTGTTGCTCGTTTCTATTATCTACAATAATTTAAATAAAACAATTATTAAAATACAGGATGATCAATAAATACGAATTACCAAAAGCAAGACTTTAAGCGTCTTGTACTTTTATGCAAAACTGGATTTTACTAAAACATTTAACGGTACATCACTAAATTTTATTCGTTATTTTTACACACAAAAACACTACGCAGATAAGCATTTACATGAAGAATATTAGAAATTTTTGCATTATTGCACACATTGACCACGGAAAAAGTACCCTTGCAGATAGACTTATACAAAGCACCAATACAATTGGAGAACGTGATATGCAAGCGCAGGTTTTAGATGATATGGATCTTGAAAGAGAAAAAGGAATTACCATCAAAAGCCATGCAATACAAATAAATTATCCTTACAAGGGAGAACAATATGTTCTTAATCTTATTGATACTCCCGGCCACGTCGATTTTAGTTACGAAGTTAGTCGTGCATTGGCAGCATGCGAAGGTGTTTTGCTCTTGGTTGATGCTACGCAAGGAATACAGGCACAAACAATAAGTAATCTTTATTTGGCAATAGAGAATAACCTTGAAATAATACCGGTAATAAATAAGATAGATATGGAGGGTGCAATGATACCCGAAGTAACAGACGAAATTATAGAATTGATAGGTTGTAAGGCAGAAGATATTGTATTGGCAAGTGGTAAAACCGGTATTGGTATAGATGAGGTTTTTGCTGCAGTTATTGAGCGTATTCCCCCACCAAAAGGTGACCCAAATGCACCATTGCAGGCTTTAATTTTTGACAGTGTTTTCAATAGTTTTAGAGGAATAATTGTTTACTACAGAATATTTGCCGGCAGTTTAAAAAAAGGGGAGAAGGTAAAATTCTTCAGTACTGACCAGACATATTTTGCCGATGAAGTTGGTATTTTAAAACTCGGCATGGAAAAAAGAGATGAGGTTTTTTGTGGCGATGTGGGTTATATTATTACAGGTATTAAAAATGCAAAAGAAGTAAAAGTTGGTGATACACTTACAAGCGTTGCTAACCCAACTACTGAAAGAATTGATGGTTTTGAAGATGTAAAATCGATGGTATTTGCAGGTATTTTTCCGGTAGATACCGATAAATTTGAAGAGTTAAGAGACTGTATGGAAAAATTACAGCTTAATGATGCATCTCTCACTTTTGAATTGGAAACATCGCAGGCATTGGGTTTTGGCTTTCGTTGCGGCTTTTTAGGTTTGCTGCATATGGAGATTATACAAGAGCGATTGGAGCGTGAGTTTAACCAAACAGTTATCACAACTGTACCAAACGTAAGTTTCATAGCGCACACAACGAAAGGCGAAATCATACAAGTTCACAACCCCGGCACATTACCCGACCCAAGCCGTACAGAAAAAATTGAAGAGCCATATATCAAAGCACAAATAATTTCAAAGCCGGAATATATTGGCAATATAATGACGTTGTGCATCAGCAAACGAGGCATGTTAATACACCAGGGATACTTATCGCCAACCCGTGTTGAGCTTACTTTTGAAATGCCGCTTACAGAAATTGTTTTTGATTTTTACGACAAATTAAAATCACAAACAAGGGGATATGCATCATTTGATTATCATCCTATAGGTTTTAGAGATGCAGATATTGTGCGTATGGATATATTGTTGAATGGAGAAAAAGTAGATGCATTGAGTGCGCTGATACACAGAAGCCGTTCCGCAGAATTTGGTCGCAAACTTTGTGAAAAACTAAAAACCCTTTTGGATAAACAGCAATTTCAGGTAGCTATACAGGCTGCAATTGGCGCAAAAGTTATAGCCCGTGAAAATATTAGCGCTATGCGTAAAGATGTAACTGCAAAATGTTATGGTGGAGATATTAGCCGCAAACGCAAGTTGTTGGAAAAACAAAAAGAAGGTAAAAAAAGAATGAGACAGATAGGGAATGTTGAAGTACCGCAAGAAGCGTTTTTAGCGGTATTAAAGTTAGATGATTAAGACAATCTACAAAATCCCAAATTGATAACATAAAAATGAATAACGCTTAAAATAATACTCTAAAAGTTACACCAGCAACTTCAGAGTGCCATATGAAATTTTTTCCCGAATCTGCATTACAACAATTGGAGTTCAACAAAATAAAAGAACTTCTTGGACAACATTGCCGTACAGAATATGCTATTTTAAAAGCTAACGACCTGCGTATACATACGCACAAATCTTACATAGAACTTGAGTTACAACAATCCAATGAGTTTAAATTAATATTAGACAGTGGTGGTCATTTTCCTAACGATTTTACAACAAATATTTCAAGAGACTTAAAATTATTAGGCATACCCGGCGCATCACTTTCAGGTGAACAGTTTATTCTCATCCGAAGACTTACAACAAGCATCGAAAACATTTTCCGTTGGTTTACAGTGGAAATAAGAGAAACGTTTCCAGGCCTCACAAAAGTGATTGATCAAAATTATTATGAGAAAAATATAAAGGTTTTAATAGATGAAATTTTAGATGAAACCGGAACAGTAAAAGATAAAGCAAGTGATGCTTTGCATGATATCCGTATGAAGCTTTATAAAAAGCGTGGCGAGTTAAGAAGAATGTTTGATCGGATAGTTGCAAGACTTAATAAGCAAGGTTTTCTTGCAGATATTGAAGAAAGTTTTATGAACGGCCGACGTGTTTTGGCAGTAATGGCAGAACAAAAAAGAGTTGTAAAGGGTGTACTTCACAGCGAAAGTGAAAGCCGCAAAACCAGTTTTATAGAACCCGAAGAAACAACAGAATTAAACAACGAAATTTTTTCGTTGGAGTATGAAGAAACTAAAGAAATCTACCGCATTCTGCGTATGCTTACACAGCAGGTTGGAATGTATGCAACTTTATTAAAAAGCTACCTGGATGTAGTAGGAGAATATGATTTTATAAGAGCAAAGGGAAAACTCGCACAGGAAATGAATGCAGCACATCCGCAATTAGTGGAGCGTGCACATCTTCATTTAATAAAAGCATATCATCCTTTGTTGTATTTATTTAATAAAAAGAATGGCAAACCAACCTTTCCTACCGATATTTTGTTAAATGATGATGCGAGTATTCTTGTTATTAGCGGCCCTAACGCAGGTGGTAAAACAGTAACCATGAAAACCGTGGGCCTGTTGCAGGTAATGTTGCAAAGTGGTTTGTTGGTGCCTGCAGATGCTGACAGCACAATGGGGATTTTTAAACAGATTTTAATTCATATTGGTGATACGCAGAGCATAGAATTTGAATTGAGTACTTACTCATCGCACTTAAAAAATATGAAGCATTTTATAGAAAATGCCAATGGTAAAACATTATTTTTTATTGATGAATTGGGCAGTGGCAGTGACCCAAATTTAGGTGGTGCATTTGCAGAAGTAATTATGGAAGAACTGGCTTTTAAACATGCTTACGGTATTGTAACAACGCATTATCTCAACCTAAAAGTAATGGCCAATAAAGTAAAGGGCATTATAAACGGTGCGATGCAGTTTGACGAAGAAAAATTATTACCACTTTATAAATTGCAAATCGGTAAGCCGGGCAGCTCGTATACTTTTTCTATCGCAGAAAGAATTGGTTTGGATAAAAAATTAATAAGCCGAGCCAGAAAATTAGTTGACGAAGACCAGTTTAGGTTAGATAAATTATTAAACCGTACGGAGCAGGATCTTCAAAAACTGGATGCTGAAAAAATAACTTTATCCGAGCTCTTAAAAGAAAACGAAGCGCTAAAAAAAGAAATGCAGCGGGTTGTAAAAAAAGAAACGCATCAGCAGGATATGGAGCGCATGCAGGAGCAAAATAAAATTTCTGCAGAAAAAATAGATTATTTAAAAGACATGGAACGCCGCCTGAAAGCAATGGTAATAGAGTGGCGCAAGGCAGAAGATAAAGATAGTGTCGTAAAAATGATACAGGCATTGCTGTTTAACCAAAAAGAAAAACTGCAGCAGCAAAGCCAAAAGAAAAAGCTTAATGAAAAATTTATAGAAATTGAAGGTGAAATAAAGGTTGGCGACAAAGTAAAAATGCGCCAAAACAGACAGGTAGGAATTGTAAAAGAAATTAAAGGCAAGAAAGCAGTTCTTCAGGTTGGCATCATGCCCATGACTGTTTTGCTGGAAGACCTTACAATAGTGAAGGATAAAGAAATTAAAGAATAAAGTTTACTTACACTAATGACTGTATAAACATTCCTTCAATTTTAAAAAATATTATAATACAGCAAATATTTTAATAATTATACCTGATAATTTTTTCACACTTCAATCTTTTGCAATTGTAATTGTTCAACAGGTTTTCATTAAATAGTTTTCTCTAAAAGCTTATTTTTAGGAATAAAATAGCTGCATGTCTTTACTAAACCTTATTTAAGTTTTTGACAAATTATAAATATAAACGTCGGCTTTTTTGGCATCCAATACAGTTTGCTTAACAACAAAGTGCTGTAATTCCTATATACGACTTTTTATGCGCCAGCCCAGATTAAATTCCATGGCTAAATCTTGCAGGTCCTTTTACAGATTTATTGATACAACCTATCATTGTTGCATTAAGTGATAAAACCTGGCATCCAAAATTTGGAAGAAGAAAGCCTTATTTTTTTATTGGTGCTGTGATGTGCAGCCTTTGCATTGTATGCTTTTTAAAAAATAAAAGATGCTGATATACCGTTTATTTTTTTTGATAAAGTATCTGAAGAAAAAAATTACAAAAAGGTTTCTATTAATGATGCAGTAGTAAAATCTTTGAATACTTTAAAAATAAATATACCCGAAGCTGTGTCAGTACTTGCATTAAGTGATGGTTTTTTGCCTAAAATTTATACTCCGGAAATATCATACATTGGAACAAGTGGTTATTAACTCGGCAAACTGGCTTTTGCAAAAATGATAAATTGTTTTTACGGGATAAATGAAAATACTGAAGATTTTTATAAAAAGTGTACTTGTATAAGAAGGGTCTTTGTAAATCAATTCTTAATGAATTTAATTAAAATTCACTTTTAATATTAATTGAGCTTAAATTCTGGATATCGATGGTTCATTCTGAATTTAAAAGTCTTTTTTATAAACATTAAAACAATAAAATTTTTACAGCAAAACAAATATTTATTTCTTTTTAAAACTACAAAACAAAAAGTTTTGGATTGTATTAAATGGTGTTGTATGGTCTTCCTCAATACACTTGATCCTTTCAAAAGCTATTTCAAATCTTGCGGACATTGAAGTTTTTGAGTATTGCTTGACATTTAAGCCACTGCACATTGCTGGACCATTTTCTGAAAATGTACCAAGGATTAAATAGCCATCTTTTTTAATAGCATTTTCAGCAATTGAAACGTATTTATAAATTTGATTTTCGGTTGTAAGAAAATGA
>JANXTG010000036.1 GCA_025352525.1 Ferruginibacter sp. | reverse complement strand
ACAAAGGCTATCTTCGCAAAATGAACATATCAGAAACTAATAAACAGCAATTTCTTGACAGGTTGAAGATCAAAGAATTAAATGAAATGCAGATCTCTACCATTGATGCTGTTCAAAAAAACAATCAAATTGTATTATTGTCGGCCACAGGTTCAGGAAAAACTCTGGCTTTTTTGCTTCCGGTTATAAATGCATTGGATTCAGACATTAGAAAAGTCCAGGCTTTAATTTTAGTACCAAGCCGTGAGCTTGCCCTACAAATAGAATCTGTATTAAAACAAATGCAGACAGGTTATAAAATTACTGCATGTTATGGCGGTCATAAAAGAGAAATCGAAGAAAATAATCTTGTACAGCCACCTGCCATTATTATAGGAACTGCCGGTCGTATGGCTGATCATATTAGAAGAGATAATATTGATACTGAATTTATAAAATTTTTAGTTTTAGATGAATTTGATAAGAGTCTTGAACTTGGTTTTATTGAAGAAATGCAATTCATTCTTGGCTCCTTGCCAAATGTTGAAAAAAGAATGCTGACATCTGCAACAAACACGGTAGATATTCCACCATTTGTAAAAATGAGGGAACCCGTTACACTAAATTTTCTGCCCGAAAACCCTACAGAAAATGAAAGTTTGCGCATAAATACTTTGCTTAGTGACGATAAAGATAAATTACAAACGCTGTTACAATTGGTGTGTTATTGCAACAATACTTCTACCATTATTTTTTGTAATCACAGAGATGCAGTTGAAAGAACGAGTGAATTTTTGGCCGACCAAGGCATTGTAAATGTATTTTACCATGGCGGTATGGAGCAGTTAGACCGTGAAGTTGCACTTACAAAATTTAGAAATACAACATCGAATATTCTTGTAACGACAGACCTTGCAAGTCGTGGTTTGGATATTGCAGACATCAGAAATATTGTACATTATCATTTGCCACATGTAGAAGCTGAATTTACACACCGCAATGGCCGTACAGCCCGTATGAATGCTACCGGTAACGTTTATGTTATTTGGAGTGAAGATGAAAAACTGCCGGCTTACATTACCAACGACGCAGTAACTTTTGAATTGCCTGAAAAACTTTCCTTACCTGAAAAACCAAAATGGAGCACATTATTTATTGATGCAGGAAAAAAAGACAAGATAAATAAAATTGATATTGTTGGGTTTCTATCGCATGTATGCCATCTTAAAAAAGATGAAATTGGCTTAATTGAAGTGAAAGATTTTACAGCTTTTGCTGCAGTTAGAAAATCTAAAATTGGTAATGTAGTTGAACTTGCTAAAGATGAAAGAATAAAAAATAAGAAGGTGAAAATTGCTGTAGCAAAATAGTATTTGACGAAAAATCGTTTATGATCTGTGAATAATTAATGTTGATTATCTATTGACTTATTAATCACAATCTTCAAAGTTTTGAAAATTTTATAGTTAAATCTTAAATTACTGTGGATTACTAAAACCAGAAATATAGTCTAGTACAAGATGGTTTAATTTTAAACTTTCATTAAACAATATGTGTGTTTTTACGGGAAGAGCATAAATAGGAAAATCGGCCAATTCTTTTTCAAACTTCTTTAATCTTACAGCATCTTTTTCAGTGGTAAGAATTATTTTATCGGTAGATTTTATTTTATCGAAATGCTTTAAAATATCTTTTAAATCGATGCTTGAAAAAATATGATGGTCAGGATAATTAAGCATATCAAAACTGTGGACATTTTCAGCTAAAAAAGTTTTCATTGGTTTAGGGTTAGCAATGCCGGTAATGAGTAATAAATTAGTACTCTCGGTCATTTCATAACTGCTTTTATTAAAAATATGGCAAGGAGTAGAATATAAAATTTCTGAAAAAAACAAGTTTTGGTGAGATAAAAGTTTTAACTCTTTTGCAATTAATTTTTTTTCCTGTTCATCTATTCCGGTTTTACATTTTGTTACAATTATTATTTGTGCCCGCTTACTACTAAGCCTTACATCTCTTAGATCTCCTGCAGGCATCATAAAATCCCTGCTGTATAAATTATTGTATTCAGTTAATAAAATGTTTAATCCTGCATTTACGCTTCTATGTTGAAAAGCATCATCTAAAATAATTACTTCCGTTTTAGGGCACTCATGCAAAATCTGCGGTATCGCTTCAAAACGTTCCTCGCCAACTGCTACCGTAATTCCCGCAAATTTTTCATGGAACTGCATGGGTTCATCACCAATTTCTAGTGCTGTAGTTTTTGAATTGGCTATTGCAAAACCTCTTGTTTTTCTTTTATAACCTCTGCTTAAGGTGGCAACAGCATATTTTTGTTGCAGCAGTTCTATTAAATATTCCGTCATCGGAGTTTTACCCGTTCCCCCAACTGCAATATTGCCCACACATATTAGCGGAAAATTAAAAGAGGCTGATTTGAATATTTTTTTATCAAACAAAAAATTACGGAATAATATTACAGCGCCGTAAATAAGTGAGAACGGAAACAACAGATACCTGAAACTTTTAAGCAAATCATTAATTTTAAAACTGATAAATACGCTGAGGAGTTATGCAAAAATTTATTTTTTTATCAAACTCATTAACACCATTTATTTCAATTGGTTCAAAAAAACTAAACCCAATTTTAAGCATGCCGCCGGTACAAGTTTCAATCAATTTATCGTAAAATCCTTTGCCATAGCCTACTCGGTATCCGTTTAAATCAAAGCCCAACAAGGGTATAAACATTAATTGTATAGATATCGGCAAAACCGGCGTACCATTAATCGGCTCATTTATCTGGAATTCGGTTACCTCAAAAATGGTATCTTCTTTTGTTGCAACAGGGATTAAACAGTTGTTTTTAAAATTTGTTACAGGGTATATTAAATTTGCAGCAGGGTTTTTAAAAAAGCAATATTCCTCTATTAAAATAGGATTGTATTCGTTGTAGTTTTCTATTGGCAAAAAGCTCATTATATTATCGGGTATATCCAAATGAAGACTTTGAAACTGTATCAGTATAAGATCTTCGAGCCGGCCTTTTTCGGCTGCTGACAAGTCCATTCTTTTTTGTCTGTATAATTTTCTTATTTCAGCTTTTGTCATATCTATTTAAACCGTTTCATTAAAATCAGTTCTCACCGCTCGTTCATTCCTTTTATAAAATCACTTACCAGATAACTTATTAATTTTCCGGTTGTTTCATCTTTTCTGCCATCTGCCATTTGTGAAGCGCCTTCGCAAATATGTAAATATGCAGCTTTGGAATGACGGGCAACGTAAGTAATAAATTGTCTGGCCAAAAGTAAACTTATACCTGAAGGAGATTGTGTACTGCACAATGCATGCTGTATGCAATCTATATCAAGTTCAATACCAGTATAATTATCATTTGTAAAATCTACACCCTGGCCTACGGCTTGTATAAAACTTTTCTTTTCTCTCAAAAAAATATCTTCGTAAGATGTGTATTGTATAAATGGATTTGATAACACATCGACCAAAACATTCTGTGAAATATAATTTTCCTGTAAACCAACAATGCTGTACTTACCCAAATATCCGTCAGATTCTGCATACCTAAAACCATTACCGCTATGCCGGCCTTCCATTGTTCTGTAATCTGTATGCGCATCTAAATTAATGGCATTCATTTGTGCAAGCGGTACTAATCCTTTTTTTAATAACCCTTTTGCAGTACCTTTTAATAGTGGATATGCATTGTTATGTCCACCTCCTATTACAACTGGAATTTTTCCCGAAGCTGAAATTGTTTTTACGATATTTTCCACTTCATCATCTATTGCATTAACCGCATGGCGGTAAGCATCTATTTTTTCTTCTTCGCTGTAAGCATTATTTTCTATAAGATATTTTATATCGCCAAAATCAAAATGCCCAAGTAGTAACACATCTTCGCCACTACAAAAATCATTGCTTTGTATATTTAAAAATGCATGTAAAAATGGATACCAGTTTGAATCTGCACCACCAATACCATAGTTTGCTTTTATACCAATGTCTTCGGGAATACCAACAACTACATACTTTGCAGCATTTTCCTGCAAAACTTCAGGCCATTCGCCTTTTGCTAAATACTGAATTCGTTCACCAAGTTTTGTTTCAAAACGTCGCAATTTTGTAAGCGAAACAATATCCTTTTTTTCGTAAAATTTAAAGTGTTTCATTTGATGGTTTGAGCGAATGCTTTTATGTAAATTTTAGATTACGATATTTAAATTAATATTATTTGATATTAAATCTTAAACCCATTTGCCTTTCAACATTACCCTTTCGATGTTATTGATGCTAAAGCTATAAAACAAATAGGCAACAGAAGGTATTTTTTTGGTCAAAATTAAATCGGCTCTTTTACCAATCATTATCGAGCCTGTTTCATTTTGACAATTCATTGCGAAAGCACCGTTTATAGTTGCTGCATTTATAACTTCTTCGGGCAGCATTTTCATTTGAATACAACTTAGGGAGGTTACAAAATTCATATTTCCAGACGGTGAAGAGCCGGGATTATAATCAGATGCGAGGTTTACCGCAGCACCTGCGGTTATCAATTTTCGTGCGGGTTGTAGTGGCATTCTTAAAAAAAATGCGGCTGTCGGTAAAAGTGTGCTGCATCCCTTGTAATTGGCTAATAAAACAATTTCCTCATTCGTTAATGTTTCTAAATGATCAAGTGAAAGCGCATTGTTTTTTATCCCTTTTTCTATACCGCCAATGCTGTTTAATTGATTGACATGCAATTTTGGTTGTAAACCAATAGCAGCACCTGCAATACAAATTTCTTCCATTTCTTCAGGCGAAAAAAAGCCGGTTTCACAAAATACATCTATAAAATCGGCGAGGTTTTCCCGGGCAATAATTGGCAGCATTTCACTTATTATACAATCGATATAACCTTTGTGATTTTCTTTAAACTCGGCAGGATAAGTATGTGCAGCCAGAAATGTTGACTTAATTAAAAGGTCTGAATTTTCTCTTAGTCGTTTAATAATCCGTAACATTTTAATTTCTCCTTCAACAGATAATCCATAACCGCTTTTTATTTCTATTGAGCCTGTTCCAAGTTGAGCGATTTCTTTTAATCTTACCATGGCAGCATCAAACAATACTTCTTCGGAAGTTTCATTTAATTTTTTGGCAGAATTCAAGATACCGCCACCTTTTGCTGCAATTTCTGCATAGGTTAGACCTTTTAATTTATCAATAAACTCCTCTTCTCTGCTGCCTGCAAATACAATATGGGTATGGCTGTCGCACCAGCAAGGCAAAATAAATTGTCCGTTTGCATCTATAATATTTTGGGGAAGTTGTACAATTTTAATTTCAAGTTCAAACATTGCACCAAAATCGATAATAAGACCATTTTTTATCAATAAAAAAGCATCTTCTAATATGGGTAATTTTGCCAAATCAGTTCCTCTAACAAGTTCATTTTGCTCTCTTACATTAACAAGTTTAGCAATATTTATAAATAGGATTTCATCATGCATGATGGCTATAATTGTTCGTAAATATTTTTACTAAAAAATTCAAGTTCCGGATCTCTAGCTCCCATTAAAAGTAAAACGCAATCATCTGTAAAATGAGTTTTTAATTCCTTTAAAAGGTTATTTCTATCTTCCACAAAAAAAGCATTTTTGCAAAGTTTTCTTATTTCAATTATCAAATCATTAGCAGAAATATCTTTTACTGCAGTTCCACCGGCATAAAAAATTTCACTCATCCAAATTTCATCATCGGGTCTAAGTGATTCAGCAATTTCTTTTATAAAATCGTCTTTTAAAAATCTTGTAGGGCCATAACCATGTGGCTGAAACCATGCAATTACTTTAGGTGATATTGGTTGGCAGGCTCTTATGGACGCAGCACATTTTGCAGGGTTGTGTGCATAATCATCAATTACTTTTATACCTTTTTTTTCACCCAGTAACTGGTGTCTTCTGTAAATTCCTTCGTATTCCTTTAGGCCTTTGGCAGACTGTTCCAATGGAATGCCAATAAGACTTGCAACGGAAGCAGCAGCTAATGCATTTTCCATATTGTGCTTACCAATTGTTTTTAAATGAAATGGAATATTGTTTATTTTGAAATTAATATTCATACTACTCTGTACTAAATCTGTAGCTTTAAATCCGGCAACATTTTCATCAGATGAAAAATCATTTTCTGAATTTGAAGAAAGTGTTTTCGCTAACTTATTGGAAGCGTTAACAATAAATTTTCCTGTTGTATTTTCTTTAAAAATTGAAAATATTTCCATCAACTCCATAATCTCCTGGTGGTCTTTATCAATGTTTAAAAGCAAACCAATTTCCGGATGATATTTTACTATAGAGCCATCACTTTCATCGGCTTCAATAATAAGCCACTCCCCTTTTCCCACTTTTGCATTTCCTATTTTTCCTTCCCTTATAATATTTACCAACCCCGCACCGCTTATTATGCCGGGCTCGTAACCTGCAATTTTTAATATCTGAAAAAGCATGCCTCCTGTAGTGCTTTTTCCAGATGTGCCGCCTACAGCAATTGTTCTTTTTGTAGCAGCAATTAAAGCGAGTAAATCGCTTCTTTTTATGATTGGAATATGTAATTCTTTTGCCATTACAACCTCTTGCACGGTATCTTCCACAGCGGTAGAAACTATAATTAATTGAACTTTTTTATTTATGCCTGATCCATTTTGCGGATAACATTTAATTCCTTCTGCTTCCAGCTTTTTTTGGGTTTCATTTTTGCCGTCTTCAGTAAAATATCTGTCACTGCCACTGACGGTTTTTCCGGAACCAGCCAGAAACTGAGCAAGGGCACTCATTCCTGAGCCCGCAATTCCTATAAAAAAAATATGCTCAATATCGTTTAAAGATGTAATTTTTTCCAATGTCTAAAACCTTTAAAATGCTAATGTATGGTTGTAATTTAAAGTAATTGTTAATCTAGATTTTCCAGCATTTTTAAATAATCATATTGCTCTTCTTCATGCATCAAATCAATTGCTTTACGTATTTTTTTTATTTGTGAAAAGTAAATGTTTTGTAACGCAGTATTCTTCTGCAAATTTAAATTAAGCTCATTTATCTTTTCACAAATGTGCAACAATATATCGGGCTCAGTAGTTTTGCTGTTGCTGTATTTAATATACCTGTTTGCAATTCTTACAATTTTCCGAATTGTTTTTTTAGCAAAATACAACTGGGTTTTGTTTACGGTTAAAAATAACTCATCTAATATTTCCTTTACACTTTGCACGTAAGATTTTTCATCATGCGCTTCAAATAATAAATAAGTAAGCAGTTCTTTATTTTCTTTTTTAAACTTTGTAAGTTTTAGGCACAAATCCAGCAAAATTGCAGGAGGTAAATTTTCCAGTTCAGTTTTTATTTCTTTTAATGATGCTGTTTTCATATCCGTATTTAAAGAGAAACTAAAAGGCAGAAACCTTTTCAGTCAGTTCCTCTTTTATGTATGTATTTATACACTTTTTTATGTCTAAAGAAACATTGTAAATAAAAGTAAACTGATCTGTAACTGATTTTGTTTGAATAAATTTTGTTTTGGTATCAGTTTCAAAGTTGCCTTCTAAAATTTCAGTTTTTCTTGTTTGTAAAAGCAGTTCTGTTTCTGTGCTAAAATATTCCTTCATATTTAGAGTATTTTCAGCTAAAGAATTTACGTTTATCCCACTGAGCATATCATTAACCATCTTTAAATTGCTTGTTGTATTTTCCATCACAATTAAAAATACATCAGATTTAAAAGAGCTTTTATTTTCTGTAAGATAGTAGGATAAAGCAGAAAAATGTGAAGTTAAAATATGATTTAATACAACGAATCTATAGACCTGTTCTACATTTTTTTGAAATCTTTTTGGTTCAGATAACATCCTGTTAAAAGCATCAGATACGTTGGCTAATGCTGTAAGTGCCTGTTGCCTGGTATGTTTTAATTCATTTCTGTTTAATATACTCTCTTCTGTGTAGTTAACAGCAAGTTTATTATAATACAGTATATTTTTTTGGGTAACCGACTGCATATATTTTTTTATAGTTGTGTGCTCCCAAATGGGCACAAAAAATAAACTTGCTACAAATGCAATTGCAGATCCTAAACTTGTATCCAGCAGCCTGTCATACAATAATGATGTTATAGATGAAGGATAAATTAAATGAAAAAAAATAACCAGATATGGTGTCATCAATAAAACGCTTATAAAATATTTTGTTCTTATAAACATGTAACAACCCGCCATAAAGACCAGCATTATAACCATTAATGCAAAATTATTTTTTACAACAAATAAAATTAACACACCAATTATTACCCCAATAAAAGTACCAATAAGACGATCTTTATTTCTAGATTTTGTAAGGCTGTATGCTGGTTTTAGTATGACTATTATGGTAAGCAAAATCCAGTAATTGTGTCCTATATGAAACAACAGCGATATTAAATATCCCGATAATAATGATGTGGCAACTCTTAATGAGTGCCTAAAAATATTTGAGCTGAAATTGAGATTATTTAAAAATAAATCAGGATCAATATTTTGAGCTTCGTTAAAATTTTGTGTTGATAAAACAGTCTCTTTGGTTTTGCGCTGGCTCTTTTCGTAATGAGTATAATAATGAAGTCCGTTTATTTTTTCTGTAAGCCCTTCAATGTTATTTAAAATTCTTCCAAGTCCAATAAAATCATTTAAGTTTTTTTCATTCATGAAATTTTGTCTTAAATGCTCAAATTTTTCATTTATATAACTTAGGTTAATGGTAGATAAATCATTGTTTTTTGATATATTACCTGCTGCTACCGCATTTGCTATAAGATGAAGTTCAGCCGATAATATTATCAATTGTTTTCGGAATTCTTCCAATATTCCTGTTTCATCAAATCTTTTATGTAACACCTCATATTGCTGATATGTACTCATTATACTTTCAAAAAGATCAGATACATCTAAATAAATTTTTAGTAATGAGCGACCGGCTTTGGTTGAATTTTTTGTTATTGCTCTCGTTTTAAAAAGGATTTCGTTTAAGGATTCCTGTTGTGCCTGTATTTGAATTTGCTGGAGCAATAAAGATTTATACGTTCTATCATAATCCGGATGATCATCATAAAAAGAAGCACGTGTTTTTAAGTAATCTGCAACACCTGTAAGAAATTCACCAGAAAGTTGTTGAATAATTTTATAAGGTTTTAGACTGTTAAGCGTTAGGCTAAATAGTAAGTACCAAACCCCACCAACTATTAAATAAAAAGCATGTAAAAAAATTGCTGAGCCGGCGAGTGGTGTTTGCATACTGAGCACCATAATTAGCAAGGCAGACAAACCAATGGAAGACACTCTTGCGTTATAAATGCTTAACATAGAAAATACAAAACCAAATACAAAAATGATTAAGGCTGTAAAAAGAGCTGAAAAAAGTGCAAAGCTTGTTATAACAAATACAAGCGAAACAATTAATATACAAAACATCATTCCAATTGCACGATGTTTAACTGGTCCGGCACTGTCGGTTATACTTACACAAAGCGCACCTGTTGATAAAGCAATACCAATTGGTAGTTCGTTAAAAAATCCAAATAAAAATGCAGGAATAACAATACCAAACGTAATTCTTAGGCCTTCACTAAAAAATCTGCCGTTAATAAAATTTATATAAGCTCTTGAATTTATCATAGGTAAAAGCACTGAACTGATTCAAATTTAAACTGCTTTTTAATACGGGGGCAATATAATTAGCACATTCAATTATATGTTTGGCACAGTTTTTAAAGTGTGAGTGCTACTAAACTAACTAAAATTAAAAAAACAAGTATGAAACAGTTAACATTAATACTATTAACAACTATCGTTTTCGCTTCGTGTAAAAACAAAGACAACCTGCAAACTGATAAGAATATCGTAATTATGACTGATACCAGCAGGGCAGCTGGAAGTTATTTAAATGATACTGGTCTGGCAAAAAAGCCAATTGCAGTAGCACCTGTTGCAGCAGCTCCTGCACCTACAAGAAGGACTACTACATCTAGACAACGTTCAAGTACCCGATATGGTAATTCATCTTCATCAACTACTAACAATAATTCAACAATTAACAACACGGGGTCAGGTACCTCAACCCCACAGAGAAATAGAAAAGCCGGAATTAGTAAAAGTGCTAAAGGTGCAATTATTGGTGGTGTAGGCGGTGCAGTACTTGGTGGAGTAATTGGAAAAAATGTAAAAGGTGCGGTCATTGGTGGTGCAGTTGGTGCAGCAGGTGGTTATATTATAGGTCGTTCAAAAGACAGAAAAGACGGAAGAATACCTTAGTTTTAATTACTTAAGATTTATAGTCTCAAATTATAAAGTCCATTTCTTTTGTAGAAATGGATTTTTCATAAAAAAAATAAAAAAATGTCAGCATGTAATTTCTCAATACCGTTTACTAAATCTGTAACGGATGTTTTAGCAAAAGCAAAAAAAACAGTAGAAGGGCAGGGAGGAAATTTTAATGGGGATGAAAATGAAGGTAATTTCAACGTAAGTATTTTTGGTAATACAGTAATTGGGTCATACGCTGTGAAAGGAGAGGAATTAAATATTGATATAACTGAAAAACCTTTTTTGGTTCCATGTAACATGATTGAAAATTTTTTAAAAAGCCAACTAAACTAATTATTTTTATTAAAAAGTTTATAACTGAAGCACCTTGCGGTGCTTCTTTTTTATTAATTATAAAAGCCTATTTTTACAAAGAATTTGGTTTTCTGCTATTAGTTTAGCAGTAATTAAAAGGGAATCCTGTTTAATTCAGGAGCTATCCCCGTAGCTGTAAGTCGCTTTACTCAAGTAAAAAGTCTAAACAAATTATACCACTGTTTTAAATAACGGGAAGGTTGTTTTAGATGCGACAAGCCAGAAGACCTGCCATTTTCAAAATGATCAAAGCTTTCGGGTGAAAGGCTGTAGATGTAACATAATGCTGCATTTGCATACGCCTGCTCATACCTTAAGCTGTAATTTTTTAAACAGCTTTTTTTGAAACTTTTCTGTATTTATTGTTTTGTATTACTTGCTATTTTGCCAAATTTATGTTCCGCCCAAAAGCATGATACATTGAGCAATATTAAAGTCTTCGCTAAAAAAAACTCAGTTTCATCAACAAGCCCCACACCCGTTCAAATATTAAATACTGTTGATCCTTCAAAAACGAATAGTATTTCGGTCGCTGATGCATTAAAACATTTTGCAGGAGTTTTTGTTAAAGATTTTGGTGGAGTTGGAGGTCTAAAAACAGTATCAGTAAGAAGCTTGGGTGCTAACCATACAGGAATATTATATGATGGTATTGCTTTGGGAAATGCACAGGCCGGACAAATAGACCTTGGTAAGTTTTCCCTTGATAATATTTCTGAAATAGTATTACATAATAGTGGTCCGTCTGATTTGCTTTCAACTGCAAAAGCTTTCTCGTATGCTTCATTATTAACTCTAAAAACTATATCCGGAGATAACAACATTGATACTACAAATGCCATTAGTTTAAAAATCCAAAGTGGTTCATTTGGTTATATTTCCCCTTCTTTGGCGATTCAAAAAAAAATTAATAACCGCATTATTGTGTCTTTAAGTGCTCAGTATCAAAATGCTGTTTCAGATTATCCTTTTATTTCTTACGAAAACAATAAAAGCCGATTAAGGCGTAATAATTCCGGCATAAGTTCATTTAGAATGGAAACAGACATAGGTTTTCAGGTAAATGAACACAATAAAATTAATTTTAAATCTTATTTATATAATTCTAAAAGAGGATTGCCGGGAGCTATTGTTTTTTTTAATCCGATAAGCAACCAACAGCTTGATGAAAAAGAAATGTTTGTGCAGGGTTCATGGCAAAAATCATTATCACTAAAAAGTGAAATTCTTTTCAGTGGAAAATATGAACAGGATTTAAGTTATTATCTCGATCCATCATATCCGAATAATTATGGAAGATTGGAAAACGAGTTTCATCAAAAGGAAATTTACCTGTCAGGTGTTTATAGTTATAAGTTTAGCAATAATCTTAAAATGAGTTTTGCAGCTGATGCATTTAATAATAAACTTACCCGGACAGATTTTTTTGCTAAGAATTTTGCTACACCAACCCGTAATTCTTTTCTTAATAATATTGCGATTCAGTTTAAGAAAAACCGTTTTGAATTTACGGGAAATTTACTTTACACAATAATTGATGAAAAGGTAAAAACGGGTGAAACGGCAAATAGTTTTAATCGTTTTTCAAATGGATTAGCTTTTAGTATACAACCTTTTAAAACCGTACCATTTCGTACAAGGATATTCTACAAAAATATTTTTAGAGCACCTACTTTTAATGATTTGTATTATACTAATGTTGGCAATACAAAACTTAGTCCGGAATTTGCCGATCAATATAACATTGGTTTTACCTACGAAAAAAATCAGTTGCTTATTTTTAAACGTTGTTGGATTACAATAGATGCTTATTACAACGAAGTACGGGATAAAATTTTGGCAGCTCCCAGACAAAATCTTTTTCAATGGTCTGTGCAAAATATAGGTAAAGTAAAAATAAAAGGAATTGATATTGCCCATCATACAGTATTAAAAGACTGGAAAAATATACAGGTAAATACAGATATTACTTACACTTTTCAACAGGCATTAGATGTAACTAATGCGGCTTCTCCCCTATACAAAACACAATTATCTTATACTCCAAAACACAGTGGTAGTGCTTCTTTAAGCGTTCAACACAAAAAAATTCTTTTAAATTATAATATTTTATTTTCTTCATATCGTTATAAGCAGGGTGATCAGGTTTACCAAAATTTATTACAGCCGTTTACAACCAATGATTTTTCTGTCTCTTATTTTACAAAAAAAAAATATGCTGATTTCAAATTTATGTTTGAAGCCAATAATATTTTTAATACGCAGTATGAAATCATAAAGTATTACCCGATGCCTCTTTCAAATTACCGATTAACATTAAATATTTCTTTTAAACAAAAAAAAACCAAATAAGATGAATTTTAGAAAAACCAGTATTGCTTTTGTAAGTGTTGTTGCCATTCTCGCAGCTTGTAAAAAAGTGGATGTTCCTGTTGCCGTTGCGCCCGTACTATTGTCGCCTGCTGTGGGAGAATATATTTTAAGTGAAGGAAGTTTTGGGGGAAACAATACAAAATTGGCTTTTTACACAAATAATACAGTTTCGTTGAGTGGCGATTTCTTTCTGCAACAAAATCCAACCTTAACAGCGGGGCTTGGAGAAATCGGCAATGATGCTATTATCTATGGTAGTAAAATGTATGTTGTAATGAATGGTTCTGGAAGAGTAACTGTTTTAAATGCCGCAAGCGCAATCTTAATTAAAAATATTTCTTTCTTAAACAATACTGTAAATAAGCAGCCAAGATATGCTGTGGGAGCAAAAGGTAAAGTTTATGTCACCTCTTATGATAATACAGTAAGTGTAATAGATACGACTTCTCTTTCAATAATAAAATCAATAACCGTGGGTGCAAATCCTGAAGGTATTGCAGCTTCTTCAAATTTCTTATATGTAGCAAATTCCGGAGGTTTTAATACAACTCCCGATTCAACTGTATCTGTAATAGATTTAAATACTGAACAGGAAATAAGGAAAGTAAAAGTTGGCGTTAATCCTTACAAAATAGAAATAAATACTGCCGGAAATATATTTGTAAGTGCTTACGGCGACTACGGTAATATACCTGCTTCTATTTCTGTAATTAACGGTTCAACCAATACTACAAGTACAAGTTTAGGCAGCAATTTTGCATATTCAAATATCAGAATCTTTGGAAACATTGCTTATTTCTATGGTGGAACAGGAACTGCTAAAGTTTACAATACCGCAACAAATACCATTGTTAGAAACGAATTTATTACAGATGGTACGGTTGTTCAAACAGCTTATGGCTTAAATATAGATGAGCAGAATGGAGATGTTTACATTGCTGATGCAGGTAATTATACTACTGCGGGCAAAGTAATTTGTTTTAACAGTATGGGTGTAAAAAAATTCTCTTTTTCTACAGCACCGGGAATAAATCCAAACAAAATATTATTTAAACGATAAATTATATTTACTAGATTATTTAAATGCCCCGAGTAATTGGGGCTTTTTTATTAAATTAATTTTTAAGTTATGTGTAATTTTTATGATATTTTACGGTATCAAATTTGTTTGCCTTACAAAATATTTATCTTACTATTAAACACAACGAAATGAACAATTTATTTAAGACGTTAATTGCAGGCTATGGTGCAAAAAAATTAGGCGGCGGCTGTTTCTCTACTGTGCTTATTTTTATACTTATTTATTGGGCTCTGGGAACTTGTAACAAACAAACAAATACTGGCAATAATAACCAACAGAGAACCGGTTACATTCAGCATCAGATAAAGACAAACAAAAATTAGTTTACTTGTTGAATTTTTTATTTTTTATTAGCCATGCTGCAGCCTGGTAGAAGGATGTAGCTATTTTTACCAAACTGTCGTTTGTGTTTATAATTGAGGCTGTCCCGGTTTTAAAATCGGGTTTATACTGATTTACTTTTCTTACTGGGGACTGAATTATCAACTGATCCTTTTGAATAAAACCGAGACCCTGATAAGTACTTATAAATGCCCGTCTTTCTGGTGTAGAAGTTTTAAATATATCCTGTCCAAAAAATTTTGAATTATAACTAAACTCTAGCAATCCTAAAACAGTTGGGGCAATGTCTATTTGTGCGGTTAAATCATTTACCTGCACAGGTAAAATATTTTTTGGAGAAAATATCAGCAATGGAATATGATAACCTGTAACCGGAAGCTGAACGCTACCAGCACTTCCGGCACAATGGTCAGCCACAATTACAAAAATGGTACTATCAAACCAAGGCTTTAATGACGCTTCTTTCAAAAATTTGTTTATACAATAATCTGTATATTTTACGGCACCGCTTCGAGATTGTGTAGCTGCAGCAATATCAATTCTTCCATCCGGATAAGTAAAAGGACGATGGTTTGAGACTGTCATTATATGCGTGAAAAATAATTTTTGTTGCTGATAATTTTTATCAATTGTGTTCAGTGCAAGTGTAAACTCATCTTCATCAGCAACGCCCCAAATATTTTGATAGTGAATATCTGCGGGCTTTATAGCGGTTCTGTCAATAACTTCATAGCCATTACTACTAAAAAAAGCCTGCATATTATCAAAATAACTGTAGCCTCCATAAATAAACTGGGTAACGTAGCCCTTACTTTTAAATACAGAACCAATGGTAAACATATTAGCATTATCAGGTCGCTTAATAATACTCTGCCCGGGTACAGGTGGCAAAGATAAAGTCAATGCCTCCAGACCTCTTACCGTTCTTGTGCCTGAAGCATAAAGATTGGTAAACAACATACTTTTTTCTGAAAGCGAATCTAAATACGGGGTAATATTTTCAGTGCTGCCAAAATGCTGCATAAAACTTGCACTTAAACTTTCAACACTAATTAAAACTACATTTAATTTTTTTTCGGCTTTGCCGGAAATTATTTTTCTTTCAATATTATAAGGATCATTGGTGGTAAAGTTGCTGTTGCTGGCACTAAGTTGATACTTAACAGTTTTAAAAGCTTCACTATCAGGGATGGTTTTATAAAATTTATAAAAATCCAGATCATTGTTTTTAAAAGCTACACCAAACTGGTAAATTCCGTTAGCTGCAAGCTCATTTGCAAATTCATTTTTGCTGAAGTGATGCCACTTTTCCTGAACAGTAAAATAAAGAATAACCGGTAAAACCAATAATAGCAATGCTTTCCATGTTCTTTGCTGTATACTTTCGCAGATATAGGCCCAACGTAAAATTATTTTCCTGATTGTAAAAAGCAAGGCAAAAACAATAATTAAAAGTATGGTAACAATCAAATAAATAGGGTATGATTCTTTTATGTTCCCAATAACTTCATTTGTATAAATTAAATAATCAACCGCTATAAAATTATATCGTGTTGAAAACTCTTCCCAAAAAAACCATTCGCTAACTGCATTAAAAATGATAATCATTAATGTTATAACCAGCATGATATTTAATAAAACTATCCTTATTTTAGCTCTTAAAGCAGCACTTACAAATGCCATTAGCAGGTATAAAACAAAACGAAAAATAATATAATAAAGGAAGATTTTAAAAACCAGTGCATTAAATTCTTTAGGAATAATATTGGTAAATATTAATAATCCGATCACAATACTAAATACTGCAATTATTAGAGGGATTATTTTTTTGCGGTAGACTAAATCATTTTGCAACCAAACGTAAACTACAAAAGGAACTATGGCAAAAAAGGCAACAGAAATATCATATAAAATTCCTACCACGAAAGAACCTGCATATTCCCCCAAATTCATACGTGCATTTAACCCGGATTGAAACATGAGTGCCAACCGAAGCAAAACTGATACAGCTATAAAAATTATAAAAACAAAGCCTACAGGGAAAAATTTTTTACTGAAAATATTAGTCAACTTTTTTAGGCTTTTAGGTTATCTGAAATATAGTAATTGAAGCAAGTTAACCACTTAAAAAATATTCTGTTTTAATATCCATACTCAAATAAAAAAGCCGGCTGTATTTACACCCGGCTTTAAATTATTTAAATGTATCTATTTACAAACTTTTCTGCTTTTCTTCCATCCATTTATTTCTTCCCCAGTTTTTTATCACATGTTTTTCACTGTGGTATGATGATCTTACTAAAGGACCACTTTCAACATAATCCAATCCTAATTGGTAACCTATTTCTCTGTATTCTGCAAACTCATCCGGATGAATAAATCTTTCTACAGGCAAATGTTTTTTTGTAGGCTGTAGGTATTGTCCAATAGTAACTACATCTACCCCACTGTTATATAAATCTTTTAAGGTTTGAACAACTTCTTCTTTAGCTTCTCCCAAACCTAACATGATACCGCTTTTGGTACGCATGCCACCTTCTTTTAAAATTTTTAAAGTCTCCATGCTTTGCCAGTATTTGGCTTGTATGCGAACTTGTTTCGTGAGCCTTTCGGTTGTTTCAATATTATGACTTACAACATGCGGCGCGGCATCTATTATTCTTTGAATATTGTGTTTTTCTGCTTTAAAATCCGGTATTAGCGTTTCTAAAGTTGTATCAGGATTTAAAGCGTAAACAGCTTTAATCGTATTTTCCCAAATAATGCTTCCACCATCCTTTAATTCATCTCTGTCAACAGAAGTAATTACTGCATGTTTTACTTTCATTAAGTGGATAGCTTCTGCCACACGTTGTGGCTCGTCCCAATCAACTGCATCAGGTCTTCCTGTTGCTACCGCACAAAATCCGCAACTGCGTGTACAAATGTTACCAAGAATCATAAATGTTGCAGTACCTGCCCCCCAGCATTCACCCATATTTGGACAATTTCCACTCTCGCAAATTGTATGAAGTTTATGAGTATCTACCAAATTTCTAACATGCTTGTATTCTTCGCCAATAGGAAGTTTTACACGCAGCCAATTTGGTTTTTTTATTTTTTGTTCTTCAGTTGATATATTGGAATCCATACTTGAGTTGTAATCTTTCTTACCATGTAAAGATACATACGATGCACTATTTTCTTTTGCCAAACATTATGGTTACATATGCAGAAAAGAAAAACTTTTCGTGTTTGGTAAAGGCCATTTGAGGAATCGCTTTGCTGTAAAATTCTGCAACTATGCCAACTTCGAGCGCATTAATCATTTCATTGTATTTTCCATAGTCAAAACGCAAACCTGCTTTGGCGTAAGCACCAGGTGTTACTTTTAATTTATTAAACCCGGTTCCAAAATTTGGTCCGCTTACGGGATCTTGAGTTAAAAATCTTGTGCTGTCATCTGCTAAACCCTTAAAAATTTGTATGCCTGCACTGTCGTAACCCAGTAAATATGGTCTTAACAAACCAATAGCTATGCCTCCGCCAACATTTGCACTTATGCTAACACCATTTTTATTGCCTTTGTTACCCAGCAAAAATTGTTGTTGAACTCCCAATTTTACGGGATAGAAATAATTAATCTTTCCATAAATAAATGGTCCTGCGTTGCTGCTCTGGCTAAATTGTTTTTCTTCTTTTGGATGTTTTCTTTCAGAAATATCAAGCTGAAAAAGCAAAGCTTTCTTTACAGACTGCGCTCTGCCGATTTCCAAAAAACCGCCATATCCATCAGTTGTAAGTTTTATTCCACCCAAAAAATGTTTATTGTAAGTAATTACGCCTTCTTCTTCTTGCCTTGCAATTGCAGTTATTCTTTCTTTACGAATTTCTTTTTTAAGTTCTTTTGCACTTTTTGTTTTTTCCTGGGCCATTAATTGGACAGAAACCGTGAGGACGAGGAGCGAAAAAAATATTTTCTTCATGTAGAATATTTATCTGAGTAAATTTATACAAAAATATACTGTTAGCGCCTAGTATAACATAATTTAATTCTAACAAAACCAAAATAAAATCATTAAAACATGACTGCAAATATAATTTATAGAGGCACACTTAGATGTGAGGCGAAACACCTGCAAAGTGGGAGTATAATAGAGACCGATGCACCAACTGATAACCGTGGAAAAGGAGATCGTTTTAGCCCAACTGATCTTTTGTGTGTATCTCTTGCAACCTGTATTACAACTACGATGGGCATTAAAGCAGATGATATGAAAATTAACCTTACAGATACAACTGTTGAAGTAACAAAACACATGCTCCCAGACCCAAGGCGAGTAGCAAAAATAGAAGTAACATTAAATATGCCTTCTACACTTCAATTAGATGAAAAAGATAAAATTATTTTAGAAAGAGTAGGAAATAATTGTCCGGTAACTAAAAGTCTTCATCCAGATTTAGAAATAAACATTGAATACAACTGGTAAACTTTAATTGTCGGTTTCTTTTTTTAAAATACTGTTGCCAACCGAACAATCCAAGCACCTTTTTTCGTTGCAGTATTTATTTTTTAATTGAATAAGTGCCTGAGAATCGTAAGCAGATTTATTTTCTATACCCAGTTCTGCAAAACCTTTTGTAATAAAATTTTGTTCAGGTAATAATTGCGATGCCCACAACAATGCTTTTTCTTTATAATGTTCCGCATTGTAGTACCAGCCATATGCGTATAAAAACGGCAACACAGTATTTACAATTATATTTTGTATCATCTGCTTGCCAAGTTTTTTCTTTTTAAAAACAGATTCTTCATCAAATAAATAATGGTAATGCCAATAATCGTTTGCAACTATATCAAATAACTTTTGTACCTCTTTTAAATTAGTTGATTCTTTTATGATTGAAAATAAATGATTGCTGTTATTTACCAAAGCAGCTAATTGAGACAATCTAATTGTAGGAAAATTTGCCGGCCGCATCCGTAAAAAGTAAACAGGTAAATGCGTCGGCTGTAGATCATATTTCTTTTGAAGAAACCTGTATTCTTTTTGCAGCATTACGGCATAATCATCAGTAAGGTCTTTGTTTAAAAGTCCGCATTGGCCCATCAGCAATGCTTCCAGCTGGTGGAACTGGTTTTTGTGTTTTGCCAGTATACTAATAGGAATAGAAACGGCCATACCCTCAAAGGCATCACTATTAATTTTAATTCCGAAATTTTTTGCCAGTAACTGCCAGAATATTTCTTCCCAATGGTTATTGTATTTTTTTAATTTTTCTGAAATGATTGCGGCTTTTTCCTGCAACCTTTCCACCATTAATCTTTCTTTCCAGGCTGTGAAAGTAAAATGATTAACGGATGCAATCTGTTCTTCGCAAGGAATAAAATTGCGGTTAATCATTAGCTTTTCATACTGACTAAGCAGCAGACTTGAAACCCTATTGTTTAATTCAAGTGTAGGTATATCAACAGCTATTGTTTTATCGTTAATCCATACTACATGTAAAATTACATTGTTATAATTACTGTCGCTGCTGTGTTTGTGTAAATTCCATTCGCCTGCGTTGATGTGTACTTCAATACTTCCGGCAAGTGTAGTATCTGCAATTTTTATTCTTGCATTTAAAAAATCCGGTCCTTGGTTGCTGTTGTGAAAACCCGGATGAATAATCTGTATTTGTTCCCCTTTATTTGAAATTAAATTGGTTTTATTGAAGTACTGAAACTGCCATATAAACTGAAGAAGCTGTTCGGTCATAAACAAATTATTAGGTAAAATGTAATATAATAGATGAAAAGATTTATTATAAAAATATTATGATCGATGCGAAGATTATTGAGAAGAAAATTGCTGTAAAGTCTCTACCACCCTGCTTATTGGAAGACCCATTACGTTATAAAAATCACCATTAATATTTTTAATACCCACGGCTCCTATCCATTCCTGTATGGCATATGCACCAGCTTTATCAAAAGGCTTATATTTATTTACGTAGTATTTAATTTGAGTTTGTGTAAGGTTGTGAAAGGTAACTTCTGTTACATCTGCAAAGAAAATCTCTCTTGTTTTTTGAAACATGTAAACTCCTGTTATCACGCTATGTTTATTTCCTGAGAGTTTAGAAATAATATTAACAGCGTCCTCTTCATTTATTGGTTTACCAATCACTTCTCTATTACAAATTACAATGGTATCTGCAGCCAAGATTATTTTATCCGTTTTATTTTGATGAGCTACGGCGAGTGCTTTGTTTTTGGCAATGTGTATAGCAATCTCTTCAAAAGATAAATCTGTCGGGTAACTTTCATCTGTATCTGCAACAATAACATCAAAATTAATTTCTGCTAAATGCAACAATTCTCTACGCCTTGGCGATTGTGAAGCGAGTATTATTTTTTGATTGAACATTATAAAATGAATTTAACAAACACCATAGAGAATATTCCTGAAAGCATTACAAGCTTTACAATATTGCTTAACGAATGGTAATTGGTAGAAGTTGAAGCTTTATATAATTTGATAAGTAAAATAACTAAAGGTAAAACAGTAAAAAAAAGAATATAGGTAGCTGCCCACCACCAGCCAGATTGCCAGGCATATAATTGTAAAACTGCAAGTATTGAAATGCAAACAAATATCCAGACAGCCGTAAATATTTTTGCAGCTGGTACTCCCCAAAAAATTGGCATAGTTGTACAATTATATTTTCTATCGCCTTCCATATCTTCTAAATCTTTAATTACTTCTCTTATTAAAGTCATGATAAATGCAAAAGATGTGTAAAGCAAAGTAAATTTAAAAAACCTGCGAACATTTAAAGTTGAAACTGCTGAAGACCAACCCCTGAGCGAAAATATTTCTGCTCCGCCAAAAAGATAAACTACTAAAATAACCCAGCCTGTAAGAGCAGCAATGATGAAATTACCCGATAAAAGTTTTCTCTTGAATGTAGTCGAATAAAATAATAGTATGGCAACACAAAAAACGTTTACCAAAGTAATGAGCCATTCTCCTGTTTTTAGACTTATGTAAAAACTCAGCATAATACCTATTGCAGAAAGTAATAAATGCCAAACAATAGCCCATCGCCTTTTTATAAACCTGTTAATGACAATTTTTTGTGGCTTATTTATTATGTCAATCTGAATATCAAAATAATCATTAATAATATAACCTGCAGCTGCAATAAATATTGATGCTGCCATTAAAATAAAGAAAAGAAACTGGTTATTTTTTGTAGGAAAATTTGCGAGTAATGGTATATAAATACAATAATAAAAAAGCGCCTGTGTAATGGCAATAAAAATTAGATTGGGCCATCTTATTAACCTGAAAAATGCAATTACTAAATTCATTTATTGTATTGTCAGGTAAAAGATTTATTGTTTACATGGAAGATAAAGTATTAGGTTCATTCCAATGACCATTAAGTTTTAAAACTTTTTCAATTACATCTCTTACACATCCTTTGCCACCCAAAGCGGGAGAAATGTAATGAGCAATACTTTTTATTTCGGCAACTGCATCTGCTGGTGCACAAGCTACTCCGGCTTCTTTCATTGGTAAAAGATCGGGTAAATCATCACCCATGTATAGAATCTCTTCCTTTTTTAAACGATGCTCTGCAACAAAGTTTAAAAGCAGATTTTTCTTATCAATTACGCCAAGAAAAATATGTTGTATACCTAATTTTTGAAGCCTGATTTTTACGGCACTGGAGCTGCCGCCAGATATAATTAAAATATCGTAACCATGCATTATTGCGAGTTGTAAAGCATATCCATCTTTTATGTTCATTTGCCTTGCCATTTCACCATTGTCAAGTAAAATGAGTGAGCCATCTGTAAGTACGCCGTCCACATCAAAAACAAACAGCTTTACGTTTTTTAAAAGGGCTAAGGCATTCATACTTTTTATTTTTGGTTATCTCTCCATTCGTAAACCCATGTACTTTGTATCATTTCTAAATGACCTTCATTGCTTTCTTCTCTTTTGCCCACAAAACTTGGAATTTCCAATACCCAGTTTAAAAGATCTGTAAAACGAAGCCTGTAAATTTTCCCTTCATTAAAATCATCTCCAAATTTTTCGTATAATTTAATAGCTATATCCTCGTAATCGGTCCAGTGTATGGGTAATTCAAAACTCATAAAAATGTGTGCTTATATTTTTAAATAAATGCTATTAATTATTCCCCTAAAAACTGTGATTGATCAGGTAATGTAACGTCAATTACACCTCCGTCTTCAACCAAAACACATTGGCATCCAAGCCTGGAGTTTAATCTTGGATTAATAGCTCTATCAATAAAATCTTCTTCCCTATCACTTATTTCTTCAATTAAACCTTCTCCTTTATCAACGTATAAATGGCATGTACTGCATGCGCAAACGCCACCGCAGTTGTGATGAAGATCAATATTGTTTTTTAAGGCAACTTCTAAAATAGATTGTCCTGATGAAACATTGGAAATTGTTATAGGTGCTAAACCCTTTTGTTCAAAATTAAAAGTAATACTGTACATGATGCTGTTTTCGGAGTGCAAACCTACTGTAAATTCGCTGTTTTCAAAAATATCGGTGAATAAAACTACATCATCCGTAAAATTTAATTGCTATTTTGCAAGCTCATCATTTACAAAAAAATGAAAATTTATTCTTCTTTAAACTTAATAATATTTATTTCGACAGTGTTTGTTTCTTGTAAAGATAGCAAGGAAAAAATGCCAGCTCCGCCGCTATTGGTAAAAAAAGAAACTGCTACAAATAGTAAAACTGAAATTCCACAGAAAGGTCCAATTATTAATATTGTAGATACTGTTGAAATTAAAAGAATTGTGCTTTGCATTAAAGACAGTTCAGCCACAAGTGCGGGCATGAGTACTAAGCTGAATAATATTTACAATAAAAAAATTCCTGTTGCAATTGCAGCTGCAAAATTAAAAAAAACCGGTCAGCCAATCGCATGGTATAAATCGCAAAAAGCACCTTTCTTTTTTGAAGCCGGCATACCTGTAGATAAGGCTCCTGCAAAAATGCCAAATGGTTTTTTTATAAAGAAAACGGGTGGCGACAGTGTGTTGATCGCACATTTTTTTGGTCCTAATGTAATGAGTAATGTTGGTTATGATGCGGTAACAGAAATGTTGAAGGAACGAAACAGAAAAAAAGCTGCTCCGGCTTATGAAATTTATATCGATAATCCATTTGAAGTTAAAAAAGGAAAAACTGATCCATATAAACAACAGACGGATATTGTGATGCCCTACAAATAAATCAATTTATTTTTTAACCACTCCTATCCACCATTTATAAAATGAAGGAAACCATTTTTGCCAGGTCTGCTCATTGTGTGCACCATTTGCATCTGTGTTAAATGAAAAATCGTTTTTTATATTTTTTGCAATATTGTTTTTTATCCTTTCCATGTCAGGTACCATATCGCTGTTCTCTTTTTCACCGGCGTAAAACCAATAGCGGGCTGCGGTATGTTTTGATAACGTCTTGGTCAATGAATCAATTGAAGGTGCTATCCAATACGCAGGGGAAAAAATACCAGCGGTACCAAAAGTTTCCGGATGTTTTAAAACTGCGTATGTACTTATTAAACCTCCTAAGCTACTGCCGGCAACAGCTGTATGTGATTTACCTTTTTTAGTTCTATATTTTTTATCAATAAATGGTTTTAATGTAGTTGCTAAAAAATCAACATATTTCTCTCCTTCTGCTGCTCCATATTTTGTAATGTCTTCAAAATTATATTCAGTTATTCTCTTCTCATTACCATGGTCTATTGCCACAACAATTGCATATTTACCTGTTTGTTTTTGGAGAGTATCAAGTGCTTCATCAACTCCCCATTCACCAAACGGAGCAATATATTCATCAAATAAATTCTGACCGTCATGCATGTAAAGTACAGGATAACGTTGTCTTGTTTTTTTGTAATTTGATGGAAGATAAACAGTGATCTTTCTGTAACGGGCCAGCTGAGGAATGTAAAAAGAATCTGTTATTTGGTAAACGTTGTTGCTCGCCGTATGTTTTTTTGGTAGGAAGGGTTGATTTTTCCAACCATAAATATTTACCTGTATCGAGTAACCCTTATCAATTTCTAATGTGTGATTACCTACATTTTCTCCGGTTGCTGTTACTTCTTCTTCCCCCCACTCTCCCTGTGTAAATTTATAATTGAAAGTATCAAATGGCAAATCCTTTAAAAGGATTTCCCATTTGTTGGAATTTGATTTTTGTAAAGCATATTTTGCTTCTCCGGGATTCCAAGTATTAAATGCACCGGTTATAAAAATTTTTGTCGCTTTTTGCTTGGCCAAATCATTTACAACTATTTTTATATTGTTTTGGCAATAAACATTTAAGTTCAAAAATAAAATTAATATCATCCAGCTTTTATTCTCCAAAACTTGAAATTTTGTGGTTTCAAACAAGATTTTTAGTCATTCATAATTCCGTCAGACAGTCTCATGTAAAGTGTACGTAATTTAGGATACTCAGTCAGTAATCGCAGATGTTTATCGAGTGTTGTAATATCACCTCTACATGCAGGACCCGTTTGCATACTGCTTGGTGAGTGATATTGCACCCTTTCAGAAGTTTGTTTTATTAGGGGCAACAACAATTTAAAGTCAACTTTTTCATTGTTACAAAATTTTTCAGCTACGGTAAAAAGATAGTTGGTAAAATTATTTACAATAACTGCAGAGGTATGAAGCCTAAGGCGCTCTTCAGCTGTTTGAACAACTACCGTTTTACTTAAAGTTTCAGCAAATGTTTTTACAAACATCAGTGTTTCCTCATTATTTCCTTCTATTAAGAAAGGGATTTCAGGAATGATCTCCATTTCTTTTTTTAAACTTTGCAGTGGGTATAATACGCCAAAGTTTGAGGACATGTTTTGTAATACATTCATATCGCATGAACCTGCTGTATGCATAACATGAACATTACCAAAATTGATATTAAAAATAGCTTCTGGCAATGAATTATCGGAAAGCGCAACAATTACCAGATCTGTATTTTTATTGGGCTGCTCATTAAAATCTACCAGTTCACATTTAAATTTCTTGGCAAACTCCTCGCCTGAAATTTTATTTCGGGCAATTACCTGTTGTACGTTGTGTCCTTTGTTTGTGCATAGCCTACCCAATACAGTAGCTACATTACCACAACCAACAAAAGTTATTTTCATTTAAGTATTGATTAAAGTACGGAGTGATTAAAAATTCGAAAAACGCTTCATGATAAAAAATACGTAACTAAATATATACATATGATTGCTGAAAAAATCAATTAAATCAGCAATTTTTTATTTTTCATTTAATATTGCACAAACTTTGTAGCTTAAATATCCGTAAGAGTATGCAAGTATTAGAGAAATAAGCTTAAGAGAAATATAAAAAATATTATGGCTAAAAATTTATTAATCGTGGAATCTCCTGCAAAAGCTAAAACCATAGAAGCAATTCTTGGTAAAGACTTTGAGGTGAAAAGTTGTTTCGGTCATATAAGAGATTTGGATAAAAACGATATGGGTATCGACGTAAATAATAATTTTGTACCCAAATATATTATTCCTGCGGATAAAGACAGGGTGGTAAAGGATTTAATCAGTGCTGCTAAAAAATCAGATGAAGTTTGGCTGGCGTCGGATGAGGACAGGGAAGGTGAAGCTATCAGTTGGCATTTGGCTGAGGTTTTAAAACTGGATCCTAAAACAACAAAGCGTATTGTTTTCCATGAAATTACAAAACCGGCTATACAAAAAGCTGTAGCAAACCCAAGGCTTATAAATATGAATCTTGTAAATGCGCAGCAGGCAAGAAGAGTTGTAGACAGGATTGTAGGCTTTGAATTAAGCCCCGTACTTTGGAAAAAAATTGGCATGCAGGGTGGTTTAAGTGCCGGTCGTGTACAAAGCGTAGCTGTAAAACTTATTGCAGAAAAAGAAAGAGAAATAAACCAGTTTAATGCCGTAAGCAGTTTTAAAATTGAAGCATTACTTGGTGCTACAGACCTTAATGAGCGCACCCTTAATTTTAAAGCAGAAGGTGCGAAATTTGACCAGCAGGCTAACGCTGAACAGTTTTTACAAACATGTATTGGGGCAGATTATACAGTAAAAGATATTCAGATAAAGCCTGGTAAGCGCACGCCTGCAGCGCCATTTACAACATCTACTTTGCAACAGGAAGCAAGTAGAAAACTTGGCTACGGTGTAAGTAAAACAATGTTGCTTGCTCAAAAATTATACGAAAGCGGTAAAATTACTTATATGAGAACCGATAGTGTAAACCTTGGGGAAACGGCCATGGATGCTATTAAAAAGGAAATAAACAGCAGCTTTGGCGATAAATATTTGCAGGTAAGAAAATATAAAAATAAAAACGAAAGTGCACAGGAAGCCCATGAAGCCATCCGCCCGACTTACATGGATGCACGCGCAGTTGCAGACCAGGAACTTAATCGTTTGTATGAATTAATATGGAAACGTACTATTGCTTCTCAGATGAGTGATGCAATATTTGAAAAGACAACAGCAAAAATTGAAATAAGTACCAATAAACAGGATTTAAGTGCCAGTGGGGAAGTATTAAAATTTGATGGTTTCTTAAAAGTTTATTTAGAGAGTACGGATGATGAAGAAGAAAATGACAATGAGGAAGGTGAAAGCAGGTTGCCAAATTTAACGGTAGGACAAAAACTTGCATTCAGAGAAATGACTGGGTCAGAAAGATTTACAAGACCCGGCGCACGTTATACAGAAGCATCATTGGTAAAAAAACTGGAAGAGTTGGGTATTGGCAGACCGAGTACTTACGCACCAACC
Organism: Ferruginibacter sp.; assembly: GCA_025352525.1. Classification (GTDB taxonomy): domain Bacteria; phylum Bacteroidota; class Bacteroidia; order Chitinophagales; family Chitinophagaceae; genus Ferruginibacter. The sequence goes on along the minus strand of JANXTG010000036.1, from coordinate 10,923 downwards.
ATATCAACCATTGCAAAAAGAAACTATGTAATAAAGAAGGACAAAGAACCAATAAAAAGAACAGTGCGTTTGGTTACTTTAAAAAATGATACCATCACCAAAACAGCATCTCAAGAAAATACCGGTGCCGAAAAAGGAAAATTATTCCCAACAGATTTAGGACTTGTTGTAACCGATTTTTTAAGCGAGCATTTTAAAAGGGTAATGGATTATTCTTTTACTGCAAATATTGAGGAAGAATTTGATGCCATTGCCGAAGGAAAAATGGTATGGAATAAAATGGTGGGCGATTGGTACATTCCTTTTCATACCGGAGTTGAATATACTTTGGAGACTGCAGAAAGAGCAAAAGGAGAAAGAATTTTAGGTACTGATGAAGCAACGGGAAAACCTATAAGCGCTCGTATGGGTCGCTTTGGACCTATGGTTCAGATTGGTGCGCAAACCGACGAAGAGAAGCCAAGGTTTGCAAAACTAACTGCACAGCAAAGCATAGAAACCATAACGCTTGAAGAAGCCCTGGAACTGTTTAAACTAGGTACACCATTAGGAGAATATGAAGGCCTGGATGTTACAACGGGTATTGGCAGATTTGGACCTTATATAAAATTTGGCGATGCATTTATTTCTATGCCGAAAGGTGAACAGGCTGCCTCGGTTGATATAAACAGAGCTATAGAAATTATTATAGCAAAAAGAGTGGAAGATGCGCCTATAGCACATTATGAAGAAAAACCAATAACAAAGGGCAAGGGTAGATTTGGCCCATTTATAAAGTGGAATGATATGTACATAAATATACCCCGTGCATACGATTTTGATGTACTCACACAACAGGATTGTAATGAATTAATAGAAAAGAAATTAGAAAAAGAGTCAAACCGTATCATTCAAAACTGGTCCGAAGAAAAAATCACTTTAGAAAACGGACAGTGGGGACCAATTATAAAATTTAATAAAAAGAAGCTGAAGGTTATTGGTACCGGTGCTAATGGAAAATATTCTGTTGAAGAACTTGCTGTTATTGATTTAGACAGCATTAAAAAAATGATCCTAATACAAGACCCAAAAGCGTTTGATAAAAAAGCTCCGGCAAAAAAGAAAGCAGCAACAAAATCAGCAACAAAAAAAGCTGCTCCTAAAAAAGCAGCTATTAGAAAATAATAATGTTCTCTTTAAAATATATCCTTACAAAAGATGACTACATCAAATTTTACACACATGTTTTTTGGGAAGAAGGTAAAAAGAAACGCAGGGTAAATTTTTTAAAACAAGGAGTTTTTTTAATTACTTTTTTAATTGTACTTTATATTGCGGGAGGTTTGGGCTCATTTAATAATTTTTCTATAGCCATTTATAGCCTTATATTTTTATCAACTTTACTTCCATTAATCAGCGGCAAATCTTCAATTATCAGAAGTGCTGAAAAAATTGCTGATAATCCTGACAACGATTCTTTGTTTACAGATTACAATCTTATTGCCACTGACAGTGAATTATTGATAAAAACTGAATTTACTGAAACAAAATATTACTGGAAAGCCATCATAAAAAAAACGGAAACAGATTCGCATTATTTTTTATTTGAAAATTCTTTGCAGGCAATTATAATTCCTAAAAGTGCTTGTAAAAGTGAAGAAGAAAAATTAGCTTTGAACAAGGTTTTTTCCAGAAATTTATCGCTGGATGCTGAATTTAATCAAATACAAAACTGATGCAGGAAAATAAAGAAATACAGGCACTGCTAAAACTGATTGATGATCCCGATGAAATTGTTTATGAAACAGTCAGTAATAAAATAATTTCTTTTGGAAAAGATATTATTCCAAATCTTGAAAATTACAGCGAAACCTTTGTAAATGCTGAACTTCAGAACAGAATTGAATCTCTAATAAAACGGTTACATTTTGAAGATATAAAAGCGGATTTTTCAAAATGGTCTTCTGGTACAGCCGATTTATTAGCGGGTTGTTTATTGCTTTCAAAGTATGTTCATCCAAATATGGATGCAACAGTTATTTTTAAAGAAATAGAAAAATTAAGAAGAAACATCTGGCTGGAAATGAACAGTTATCTCACTCCAATGGAACAGATAAATGTAATTGGAAGTATTGTTTATAATTACTACAAACAAAAAGGAATTGAAATTAATTATGAGAATGCTGATGGATTTCTTTTAAATAAAACGCTTGAACTGCGCAAGGGAAACGCTTTTGGTAATGGTACGCTTCTGCTTATACTTTTCGGTTTACTTGATGTGCCGGTTTACGCAATAAATATTCCCAAACAATTTATACTTGGTTATTTTGACCAGCATTACGATATATTAAACCCAAAAGGGCATGCTTCTGAAAAAATTAAATTTTACATAGATCCTGTAAATGGACAAATGTATTCTCATAAAGATGTCGAAAATTATTTTAAGAAAATGTCTCTACCTCCTACTTCCTCCTTTTTTAAACCATTTGATAATAAATCAATCATGGTTTTAATGTTATCAGAATTAAAAAAGTGTTTTGAAAATGAGGCTCAATATTTAAAAATAAAAGAGATAAATTCTCTTATTGAAATGTTGGAATTATGATCTACCATATAACGACAAAGCAGCAGTGGAAATCAGCTCAGGAAAAAGGTTTTTTTGATGAAACCTCCTTGCATACTGAAGGATTTATACACAATTGTACAGATGCTCAAGTAGCCGGTGTTTTAGAAAGATTTTATAAAGGCAAAACAGATCTTTTATTAATGCATATTGATGAAACAAAATTAGATGCAGAATTGAAATATGAATTAGCCCCTTCTGTTAATGAATTGTTTCCACATGTGTTTGGAAACATAAATTTAAATGCAGTTGTAAAAATCACAGAAATATGATTTCTTGGGAAGACTTTGAAAAGCTTGATATGCGCACAGGCACTATTATTGAAGCCCTGCCTTTTGAAAAAGCAAAAAAGACTGCCTATAAACTGAAAATAGATTTTGGACAAGAAGGTATAAAAAATTCATCTGCGCAAATAACTAATCTTTATGAGTTAAATGAATTGGTTGGCAAACAAATTATTGCTGTAATTAATTTTCCGCCAAAACAAATTGCGGATTTTATGAGCGAATGCCTGGTACTCGGTGTTTATAATCAAAACAAAGATGTTATTTTGTTACAACCGGAAAGGCAAACTGACAATGGTAATAAAATTGGATGATTGCAACCGCCAAAAAAATTACTTCATGCTCTCGCTGCCAAAAGAAAAGGGTAAAAGTTGAGATGCACTTTCAATAACAATTACTTTTCCCTCCATACCTGATAATATGAGTCGCATTGGTTGCTTTGTTCGTCCTTCATATTCTGCAAGACTTTGCCTGCACATACCACATGGCGATATTGGAATATTGCTATTTCCGGTTCTGGATAGATTATTATAACTTATTGCCATCGTTTTAATGGGTACATCGGTTTGTATCATACTGGCAGATGCAAGTAATACTCGCTCTGCACAAATCCCTACAGGATAAGATGCGTTCTCCTGGTTGGTACCGTAAACTTTTTCTCCATTATTAAAAAGTGCTGCTGCACCAACTAAAAAATTACTGTAAGGGGCATAAGCTTTTTGTGTTGTTTTTCTGGCTTCTTCCAGTAAGGCTGTATCTTCTTTGTTAAGCTCGCTTATATCATCAAATATTTGAAAACCAAAACTATGTTGTTGCTGCATTTTTTATTCTTGTTTAAAGATTTAAATGGTATCATTTTTAAACTTATTATTAAATTTAAAATGAAAAGTAATTGAGACAAAAAAACCTCTGTGCATTTAGCAGAGAGGATTTATATAAAATAAAGTTAAACAATTTTTATAAATTATTTAATGCTGTTAAATAATCGTTTCCACCTCGGTCCGTTTTCCCAGCTAAACCAAATAAGAGATGCTTTTCCTACAACATGATCTTCAGGCACAAAACCCCAATATCTGCTGTCAAGAGAATTGTGTCTGTTATCTCCCATCATCCAAAAATAATTCATTTTAAATGTATAAGAAGTTGCAGCCAAACCATTAATAAAATACTGACCGTTTCTGTTTTCAAATTTGTTGCCTTCATAAACCTCAATGCATCGCTGGTAACGAATTATGTTATCGGATGTTAATTGAATTGTAGCACCTTTTTGTGGTATTGTTAACGGACCATAATTATCAGCAGACCAGCGACTGGCAGTATCATAGTAAGGGAAAAGTTGTTTGTCAGGTGACATGATATAATCAGTAATGCTGTAACCGGCGGGAAGTTTTAATTTTGGTTTTTCTTCGTTGGTAATATTTACGAGCCAATTAGATTGATCAATTTGTCTAACATCAAATTGATCAATTCGTGCATAAATTCCCATAGCAGCTAGAGTTTCCTTATCTACAAAACTATTGGCAGGTACTGTCATTACTGAATATCTTTCAGACTCAGAAAATGCAGGTTGTGGCTGCCCATTAATAATAACTTTTCCATTTGCAACCTGTAAAATATCGCCACCAACCGCTACACATCTTTTAATAAAATTTTCTCTTTTATCTACAGGCCTTGTTATTATATCCGAACCGTAGCGGTTCCAAGTGTCCTCCCTGCCGATATCTCTTACTTCTTGGTAATAAGTTACCTGACTTCCAAATTGCTGGTCTTTATCATTAATCAACGTATCATTTACAGGAAAATTAAAAACAACTACGTCATTTCTTTTTACAGATGTTGCCAGCCATCTTGTGTAAGGAATATGAATTGCTTCTGAATAAGATTTTACAGGAACAAATGGCATTGTGTGGTGCACAAAAGGCATTGCAATTGGTGTGTTTGGAATGCGGGGACCGTAAGAAAATTTACTCACAAATAAAAAGTCATTTACCAGTAATGTTTTTTCCATTGACGGTGTTGGAATGGTATACGCTTCAAATACAAATGTGCGTATAATAGTTGCGGCTACCACTGCAAATGCAGCAGCATCTATCCATTCCCTTGTACCTGATTTTTGGTAATTGTCTACCACTTTTTTACCTGCATATCTTTCATTTGCAGAAAAACCCAAATAAGGAAAATAGATAAATGGAAGAAATACGGCAGCTGCATGATGCCCTAAGCCAAACCTTCCAAAATATTCTGTAAATTTTATTGTAATCCAGATGGTGATAAATGTTCCTGCTACAGGAATAAACTGTACAAAAAACCACCATTTTGGCAACTCCATTTTCTCAACCATGCACCAGGTGTTATAAAATGGAACAAGCGCTTTCCAGGGTTCAATACCCGCTTTTTTAAACATTCCGTACATACCAACATGCCAGCCAATAGCTGACACAATAAAAATTAACCAACCAATACTCATAAATAGGGTTTTATTAAATTCAAAAGTAATATTTGAAAATTACAAAAGAAGAGATTTAACATTTAAATAGTTATAGCCTTTTAAAATTAAGGTGCAGCATATGTTTTTACATCATCTGCAGTAATTGTTTTGCCTCCCATTATTATCAATCTTTCAATAACATTTCTCAGTTCTCTTATATTGCCGCCCCAGTTATAGCTTTTTAAAATGGCCATAGCATCTTTTTCAATTTCCTTTTTTGGCTGACCATATTCTGCTGCAATTATTTTAGTAAAATGTACTGCAAGTTTAGGAATATCGTCCTGCCTTTCCTTTAATGATGGAACATGAATAATAATTACACCAAGTCTGTGATAAAGATCCAACCTAAAATTTTTGTCATCTACTTCTTTTAATAGGTCTTTATTTGTAGCAGCTACTACCCTCACATCAACACTAATGTCTTTATCTGCTCCTACCCTTGTTATTTTTCCTTCCTGCAATGCACGCAAAACTTTTGCCTGTGCATTTAAACTCATATCGCCTATTTCATCTAAAAATAAAGTACCACCGTTGGCCTGTTCAAATTTTCCGATACGTTGTTTAATGGCAGATGTAAAAGAACCTTTTTCATGGCCGAATAGTTCACTTTCAATTAATTCTCCAGGTATAGCTGCACAGTTTACTTCAACCATTGGCCCTGTATTGCGATTGCTCTTCTCATGAATCCATCTGGCTACAAGTTCTTTACCTACACCATTTTCGCCTGTAATTAAAACACGTGCATCAGTTGGGGCGACTTTTTCTATTGTATGTTTTATTTTTTCCATGGCAGGGCTGTCACCAACCATGTCATTCATTTTATTCACTTTACGTTTCAGCACTTTTGTTTCCGCAGTTAAGTTTGTGCGGTCAATTGCATTACGAAGTGTAATAAGAAGCCTGTTGAGATCTGGTGGTTTGCTTATGTAATCGAAAGCCCCTTTTTTTACAGCATCTACAGCTGTTTCAAGGTTTCCATGTCCGCTGATCATTATAATCGGTATATCGGCATTAATCACTTTTGCTTTTTCCAAAAATTCAATGCCGTCAATCTTCGGCATTTTTATATCACATAGTACAACATCGTAATTTTTTAAACCAAATTTTTTTAATCCTTCCTCACCATCTGCAGCTTCTTCAATTGTATAGCCTTCAAAAGATAAAATTTCAGAAAGTGTTTTCCTGATTGCTTTCTCATCATCAATAATTAATATATCTGCCATTTTATGATTTTGTTTACAAAGAATAAAAATACTATTTAAATTTTTGTATTTGCTTCCTTCTTTGTGTAGCGTCAACAAATTAAGATTGCACAAATCAAATCAAACCATTTAGTACTGGCATCTTTCTTATCTTTAAAATAAAAAAAATGAACCGCAAACATTTTCTTAAAATCAGTTCACTTGGTTTGTCTGCATTAACAATTGATAAAGTAAATGCATTTTCTGTTGCTCCAAATATGCCAATTGTAATTTCAACCTGGGACAGTGGGATGGCGGTAAACGAAGCTGCCTGGACTGTTTTAGAAAAAGGTGGCCGTGCGCTGGATGCAATAGAAAAGGGTGCTATTTCTATTGAGAATAAAATTGACTGTTGTGTTGGGCTGGGTGGTTATCCTGATAGGGATGGTATTGTTACACTTGATGCCTGTGTGATGGATGAACACTCAAATTGTGGTGCAGTAGCAGGATTGGAAGATATAAAACATCCTATTTCTGTAGCAAGAAAAGTAATGGAAAATACGCCGCATGTTTTGCTTGTTGGTAATGGTGCACAGCAATTTGCTTTAGAAAATGGCTTTGGAAAAGAACCAAAAGTATTGTCAAAAGATGCACAAAAAGCGTATGAAGAATGGTTAAAGAAAAACGATTACAAGCCCGAAGTAAATATTGAAAATAAGAAAGTATTCGGTGGTCCGTTTGCACCTGCTTTTTTTGATGATGGCACGCCCAATCATGATACCATGGGTTTGCTCGCAATGGATAAAAAAGGAAATATGAGTGGCGGCGTTACAACCAGTGGAATGGCATTTAAGGTTCATGGCCGTGTGGGTGATTCTCCCGTAATTGGTGCAGGACTTTTCGTTGATAATGAAATTGGCTGCGCAACCAGCAGCGGTGTTGGCGAAGAAGTAATACGCATTTGCGGAACACATTTGGTGGTTGAATTTATGCGGCAGGGCTACAGCCCTGAAAACGCCTGCAGAAAAGCGGTAGAGCGAATTGTAAATCGAGATAAAGTGAAGGCAAAAACATTGCAGGTTGGCTTTTTGGCAATGAACAAAAAAGGAGAACATGGTGCTTATGCGATACAAAAAGGTTTTGTGTACAGTTTAAAAACGGCAACCGAAAACAATATTGTAGCTGCAAAATATAATATTGGATAATTAACTTTTAAAATCTATTTTAATTGAAATTCACGCTTGAAACTATTGCATTTAACATAGAAAGCTGCAAGATTGCGCAGACTGCAGGAGCACACCGAATAGAGTTGTGCGATAATCCCAACGAAGGTGGCACTACTCCTTCTTACGGATTTATAATAGCCGCAAGGCAGATTTTGAAGATTGACTTATTTCCTATTATTCGGCCACGAGGTGGGGATTTTTTTTACAGCGATGAGGAATTTGAAATAATGAAATCTGATATACAGGTATGTAAAGAACAAAACTGTGATGGCGTTGTATTTGGAATATTAAAGGAAGATGCTACTATTGATAAAGTAAGGTGTAAAATTTTGGTTCAACTCGCATATCCAATGAGTGTAACATTGCACAGAGCATTTGATCGTGTAACAGATCCATCTCAGGCATTGGAAGATGCTATAGAATGTGGATTTGAAAGAATACTTACATCAGGATTTTACCCAACGGCGATGGAAGGCGCTGATAATTTAAAAAAATTAATTGAAGTTGCTGATGAACGAATTGTCATTATGCCGGGCAGTGGAATACGGTCTTCCAACATAAAACAAATGATGGAAACTATAAATGCCATTGAGTTTCACAGCTCCGCTAGAAAAATGAACAATAGCAATATGAATGTTTTTAATAATAACATGAATGAAAATTTACAATATGTTGGTATTGATGAAGCAGAAATAAAAGACATGTTGGAAATACTTGCACAATCCAATCATTAATATCATTACAGTAAATGATTCGCCTTTTAAAACTTATATTTTTATTGTTTTTTTGTAGCAATTTATTGGCTCAACAAGCAACTATTGATTTAAATAAAAACTGGCAATTTACAAATGCTAATATAACACAATGGTACAAGGCAACTGTCCCGGGAACGGTTCATACAGATTTGTTGGCCAATAAACTTATACCGAATCCATTTTTTGGAGACAACGAAAAAAGACTGCAATGGATTGATACCTGCGACTGGATATATAAAACCACATTTGTTATCAATAAAAAATATTTAATCGGCAATTCAGCAGAAATAATATTTTTTGGGCTGGACACATATGCAGATGTTTACCTCAATGATAAACTTTTACTGAAAGCAAATAACATGTTTCGTGGCTGGAATGTTGATGTAAAACCATTTTTAAAAACAGGAAAAAACAATCTTAAAATCTATTTTCATTCTGCTAAAAATATTGTTGACAGTATAGCCAAAGCTACACTTCCACTTGTTTTACCCGATAACAACCGTGTGTATGCACGTAAAGCACAATTTCAGTTTGGCTGGGATTGGGGACCGATTTTTATAGGTTGTGGAATTTGGAAAAAGATACAATTACATTTTTATGAGGCTGACAAAATAGATATACAAATTAATTATGAGCCAATCATGGCTAAACTCATTCAACAAAAAGATTCCATTGGTGAGTCATTTTATTTTGAAAAGAATGGGAAACCCTTTTATGTAAAAGGTGCTAACTGGATACCCGCAAATATTTTCCTGCCAAGCGTAAAAAAAAGAGACTACTTAAATTTATTGTTGAAGGCAAAAAATGCCAACATGAACATGCTTCGTGTATGGGGTGGTGGCGTTTATGAAGATGATTATTTTTATGATTTATGCGATAGTCTGGGCATAATTGTTTGGCAGGATTTTATGTTTGCTAATGGTATGTATCCGGCAGATTCTAAATACTTAGCGAATGTAAAGGCTGAAGTTATTTACCAGATTAAACGGCTAAAAAAACATCCATGTATTGTATTATGGTGTGGTAATAATGAAATTGATGAAGCCTGGCACAACTGGGGCTGGCAAAACCAATTCAACCTTCACGGTGCAGACTCAGCAAGGGTTTGGGATAATTACAAAATGTTGTTTGAAGACAGTTTAAAAAGCTGGGTAAATGAATTTGATGGCAGACGACCTTATGTTTCTTCTTCCCCAAAATTAGGCTGGGGCAATAAAAAAAGTTTAATGGAAGGCGACAGCCATTACTGGGGTTTGTGGTGGGGAATGGAAGATTGGGAAACTTTTAAAACACATACCGGCAGGTTTGTAAGTGAATATGGAATGCAGGCAATGTCGAATGTTGAAACAATAAAAACTTATGTGCCTGCAAACGATTTAAAATATAACTCTTCTGCTGTACAATGGCATCAAAAAGCATCTAACGGTTTTTATAAATTAAACGTTTATCTGGATAAATATTTTATCGATTCATCAAAATTATCTAATTTTTCTCTGCAGGAATACAGTTATTTAACCCAGTGTTTACAATATTATATTTTAAAAAATTGTATAGCTGTCCAACGAAATAAAATGCCTTACAATATGGGCACTTTGTTGTGGCAACTTAATGATTGCTGGCCCGCAACAAGCTGGAGCATTACTGACTTTAGTCAAGCATCAAAAGCTGCGTGGTATGCTGTTAGAGAAAATTACAGAGATGATTTGATTTCTGTAAATGATACAGTTTATCCCAAAAAACTTTTATTATTAAAACCCGGTTTTACCATTTTGCCCGAGGGTGATAATACTTTCAGTATACAAAGTAATGTAGATGCCAAATACGTTTATATAAATGTTGGAAAAGGAAGTGAAGATATATCTGATAATTATTTTGACTTAAAAGCAGGAAAAAAAAAGATATTGTCTTTTTCTGATAGATATTTTTCGCCGGCATCAGCAAAATCAATGAAAATAACTTCACTGTATGATGTGCTCTCTAAATAAAGAAACATCAATTTTTATAAATTATTTTTATGCAAAATTGCTACCGGTGAGCCTTGCGCCATAAATACGGTATCGGGTTCGTTCTCATTTAAAAAGGCAAACTGTTTGCCATAAAGCTTTTCAAAATCACATACAATATTGTATTTTTTTACTGTATGCACCAGCCATGATGGATGTTGTACTGCATATTCGAAAGTTGTAGTGTTGCTGTACTTTGCATATCCCCAATAATGCTCTGCAATAAATTCCTGTTTACTGCCCGGTTTCATTCTACTGCTTTCTTTTTCTACTGTTGCTTCCAGTTTATTCCATATTCCTTTAAATTTCCATTGATAGCCAAGTTCAATATTTCCATTTATTTCTTTGTAGAAATTTTTTGTTGGCAGCGTTACATATTTCTCT
>JANXTG010000025.1 GCA_025352525.1 Ferruginibacter sp. | reverse complement strand
ATTTTTAAAGAAGGAATAAAATACATGAAATGTGGTGTGGAATTAAGAGGCTTTGTGCCCGAAGAAAGCGTACAGTTAAACCTGTTCTCCGGTGTAGATAATACAAAAAATAAAAAAGCTGTAATGGCATTGGATAAGGTAAACAAAGCAATGGGTAAAGATCTGGTAAGGTTTGGTATACAGGGTTTCGAAAAGAGTTTTAAAGCAAGAGCAGCCCACTTATCACCCTGTTACACCACAAATATTCACCACATTATCAGAATTAAAAACTAATGTTTCAACCATTCGAACTGTTTCAGCCATTGTTTATAAAAAGACTTATAAAGCTAAACAAAATATATATCGTTTCTCAGAGTTACAAAGCAGGTATCAGTGATTTTGAAGAAGGAAAAAATGCATCCATTTTACTTACAGATTATGATGATATCGGTTTAGCAAATATTCACAAGGCAGCAGTAAAAACAGATAAATATGCAGCTGTTATTCATTTAAATAATCCTGCACATCTGCAAAAATTAAAAGATATGCTTGAGCCAGATGCGGAATATAAAATATACTGGTCTGTGGTAAAAGATATGGCTGACATTAAAAAAACCATAGATGTAAAATACACCGATAACATACGCCGCTACATTATTAAAAATACCAATTGGCGTATTGCCGGCAATGAAATTATACGGCCACAATTATCAGTAATATTTGGGGAACTTTTTGTTTTTTTAAAACGTGGGGCACAGGAATTGCGGGTTAAATTTGAAGAAATAGAAAAATCTTAAACCATGTGTTACGATATCTCTTTTACAGTTAACATTAAAAAGTTAGCTGATTATTTTCCGGATTTAATATTTGATGAGCAGATAGAAATGAATTTTGAACCCGTGCACATCATCGGGCATAATTACGGCAACCATCCAATTATTTATAAAAACAGAGAAGATGAATTACTGCATTGCCGGTTAATGGAATGGGGATGTATTCCTTTTTTTGTAAAGGATGAAGAAGCATATAAAAAGCAACGTGCAACCATGCTAAATGCCCGCAGCGAAAAGATTTTGGAAGACCCTAAAAGTTATTGGTATAAAATAAAAAACAGGCGCTGCTTAATACCCATGACGGGCTTTTATGAGCACAGGGAAGTGAAAGGCTTAAAAAAGAAAATACCCTATTTTATCGGATTAAAAAATCAGGAAACATTCTTTTTGCCCGGCCTATATTCTGTAACTGAACTACCCAACAAAGAAACCGGCGAAGTAGAAAAGCGTTTTACATTTACTTTAATAACCCGTGAGGCAAATACTTTGATGGCGCAAATACACAATGGCGGCACAAACAAAAACCGCATGCCATTAATGCTATCATTTGAGCTTTCTAGAAAATGGGTAAATGATGAAATAACATTAGAAGATTACAAAGTAATACTTGCTTACGAAATGCCGGTAGATAACATGCATTACAAGACTGTTTATTCCATTCGCACTACAGAACAAAGGCCCGATGAAAAGGGAAAAAATGAGTTGTATGAATGGGAGGGTGTGGAGGAGATAATGGTTTAGAGCGCCATACTAATTGCTGATAATTTTTATAATACGGTAATTAATATACTACATCTTTTTACGCATTAGAAGCATGAGCCAGGGAAAACAAGGAGCATTTGTATCCGCCTTTCTGTAGTAGTGCTGCACAAGGTTTTATCATTATTTAAAGTTCAATATGTGCAGCAGCTACTACTGCCAATGCGGGCTATGCGCAGCAGTAAATCTTTATTCAACTTTTTAAAATCAAAAGCACATCATTCGTAATACTTATTAAACTTAGTTGAAATTAATATTTAAAAGAGCTAACGTCATTAGCTTATTCCAGAAAATTAATCAGGTTATAATATTTTACAAAACTAAACGCACGAATACTTTGTTTGGTGTTTCAGGAAACAATCGTTTTGTAATATTTTCTTCGGCTTGTTTAATGTCTCAAAAAGCAATCTTTAAATTACTTTTTCTCTTCCCATTATTTTGTGTCTCACGAAGCAATCTTTAAATATTTATCGTTAATAAGGTATTCAATTTAATTGTAAAAATGTAAATCATAACATTATAGTTTAATGTAAAATGTTTAGACTGATAATTGTTACAACATGCAACCTCACTTGTACAAAACGCAATGTTATACATTCGCTTTTTAGAATGTTTTTGGTAAGGGATTTAACCAATCAGAATTCCTCATTAAAATTACATATTGATAAGCAAAATCTCTACGCCTAAAATCGCCCATAAGTTTACCTTGAGGAGCAGTTCCATTAAATAATTGTCCCGTCTTAGCAAATGGCGAATTAAGTGAATTGACTTTAAAAAGAGTGGTTGAATTATTGGTGGTTAAGGCTTTTAAGTTTTCTATTCCATCAATTTGCAACAGTGTTTTATCATCATATGAGAATGGCTGCTTAATCCAGGTTGCACCCTTACTGTCCCACACATTATATTTTGAGTCAATTGGTAAACAGACAATAGAAATTACTTTTTTTGCACTTGGATGATCTGAACTTACCAATTTTGATGCAAAGTCTTCGCCAACAAATTGAACCGGCACTTGATGGGAATGAAAATATCCCCACATTCCATAAAGTTTTTTATTCTCAAAATGAAGAATTGAATAGAGTTCTTTATAATTCCTAAACATAGCTTCAGGTCTGTTTACGCCAGATTTTTTGGTACTACTATAACTTAAGTTTTGAATTAAATATTTAAAGATTGGTAATTGATTCCCGAATAATTGCTCAAATTCAATTCTGTTTTTTTCAATCTTTTCAAAATAATTTTTAGCAAAAACAGAGATTTTTATTATTTCGGAATCATTATAAGAATCATTTACAACAAGCCTTAATGAATCCAGTAATAGATTTTTCTTAGTCCCCAAAAACTTGTCTATTAATTTAAAATATAAATCAAAATCCTGCACTTTGTCAATCCCTGAAAAAGTAATTTGTTTTGTTTTTGGTAGGGTTCTATTCAAGGCCCTTATTTTAATAATCTTATTATAAAAATCATAATTCCCCCATTGCGCATTGTTCTTTACCCAATACCTAAATACATTATTTAAAATAGTTTCATTGCCATTTTTAAGATATTCGTTTATGCATGATGATTGGGCATAATCAAGCTCTGCTATGTAATTTTGAGTACCTATAGTTTTATTTAAATATTTTAATAAACTAAAGTCAATAAGTTGTGCGTCTTGCGCACCGTGTGATTCTCCTAATATTAAAAATTGATTTTGCTCCGCATCACTTTTTAATTGCTCCCATTGGGTTTTACCATTTAAGTCAAGTACAGTTTTATTGTTTTTTAAATAGCTTACAAATTTATTTTCCTGGGCATAAACTGAACTATAAACAAGAGCAAATGCTAAAATCCATTTTTTCATAATTTTTATTTT
>JANXTG010000002.1 GCA_025352525.1 Ferruginibacter sp. | reverse complement strand
AAATGAAAACAAAAATCTGCGCCATCTGCAGCAAAGAAGAAACAACCCTTTACAGAATACAAATAGAAAAAGGTAAGCTGTGGATTTTCGTTTGCACCGCATGTTGCAATGCTTCCAAAACCAAAGAGCATTACAAATACGGCGGCACATGGAAAGGTTACAGGCATTAGGTTGTAGGCTTTTAATCAATCTGAATTACATACCAACACATAATTTTAAACATACCAAACACTAATCATATATTTAAAAAGCTTTACCACAATGCCCAATAGAAACTCACCCAACGATATTAAAAATCTCGACGATTTAAATGATCTTCAAAACATTGTTGTAGATAAAAGAAACCTAAAACGCAAAACAGAAAAGCGCAACAGGCGGGACAGGCACTATAATAAAATGTTTATTAAAATAGCGCTGAAGAATCATTTGGAAAATAATGATGAAGAAGGATCAGCTATCGGATAATTTTTTATATATTTACTAAAGTTGTATAATTTATGAAGCAATTTTAGTAAAGTTGTGATTTATATAATTAAACTTCAATGTTTGTTAAATGAGAAATATATATTGCCGCAATCTAAAATTTTGATCAACTGTTTCTAAAATTATCATGCATTATTGTTTTAATAATTATATTTGACTTGAAATATTATTACCGTGTTTTAAATTATATAATTCAAAATGCACGCGCACCTTTTTCTAGCTGAAGATGATGATGAGGATAAAGATCTATTTGCTTATATAGTCTCAGAAATTTCTCCCGATCTAAAAATTTCTTTTGCCAACAATGGTATGAAGTTCATGACCCTGCTTAATAATGCTGAAGTTCTCCCGGATTTTATATTTCTCGATTTAAACATGCCCCTCAAAACAGGTTTTGAGTGTTTGCAGGAGATTAAGAATACAGAAAAGTGGAGACAAATAAAAACTATTATACTCTCCACATCTTCCCATCCTGAACAAATTGAAGAAGTGTATAAATTGGGAGCGGATCTTTATTTAGAAAAACCACACAGCTACAGTAGATTTAAAGATTCAATTTCTAAATGTTTACAAATGGATTGGGACTCTCTTAAAAAATACTAAAACGGGAATGTGTTCATACAAAATTTAAGAGCAGCCACAGCTGACAGCCATAAACAACTTGAATCAAATAATTTGTCCTTGGCATTGTTAAGCGATAATGTTACGACGGGTATTTATTGCAATTATCTTATTCAATTATATCCTTTTATCAATGGTTTTGAAAAAATTATTTATCCCCAATTACCATATCATTTTTTAAATCTTAGCGAGCGAAAAAAAGCTCATTTAATGCATGAAGATTTAAATATTTATAATATCACAAATGAAAATTGTAAAATACTTAAAGAATCCTTTTTAAAAGAAACTTATCCAGATATTTACTGTTCCGCAGGGGGCTTGTATGTTTTAGAAGGCTCAACCCTTGGTGGGCAGATGATTGTAAAACATCTTCAAAAAAAACTTGCACCGAGCTTTATTAAATCTGCATATTTTTCAGCATACCAGCATAAGACCGGTAGCATGTGGAAAGAATTTTTACAACAATTAATCTCTTTACCTAAGTCCGATATTGAAGAACAGCAAATAATAACCGGCGCAACCAAAACATTTCAAATTATAAATAGCTTACTAAGCAACAACACCCCAAAAATTGCAATGCATGAAAATTAAAAGTATCGTAAATGAATTTGCAGCTACCATGCTCAACTGCGAAAGTGAACCAATTCATATTCCCGGCAGTATTCAGTCTCATGGTTTTTTACTTGCAGTATCGGAAGATAATTTTACGGTAGCCTTCTGCAGTGAAAACTGTTACGAATTTTTAGACAAAACACATATTGATTTGCTTGGAAAAAACCTTGATACACTTTTCAGTAAAGCAGATATTAAAAATATACAACAGCAGTTTAAAGAAATTTCAAATGATTCGTTACGTCCTTTTGTAATAAATTATAATGATAAAAGTTTTCATGTAACGGCGCACAAGAGCAATGAAGTAATTGTACTGGAATTTGAGATATTTTCCGAAGAGAAAATCGATTTGCCTGATCTTTTAATTCAAATGAAACGTTTTGCATATTACACAGAACGTGCAGATAATCTTAAAAGTCTTTGCCAGGATATTGCTGACGAGACCCGAAGCTTAACAGGTTATGATAGGGTTATGATTTACCGTTTTGACAAAGAGTATAATGGCGAAGTATATGCAGAAAGCAAAACCGAAGACCTAAAACCTTTTTTGAATCTGCATTATCCACATACTGATATTCCTGCACAGGCTCGGGAACTTTATTTGCGTAATTTAATAAGAATGAAGGTAGATGTAGGATACACTCCTGTGCCAATTTTTACGATAGATGGCGTATTAAAAGAGAACAGTAACCTGGATTTAAGTATGGCTATTTTGCGCAGCGTTTCTTCTATGCATCTGGAGTATTTAAAAAATATGCATGTGGGTGCAACTTTTGTCATCTCTTTAATACACAATAATAAATTATGGGGTTTAATCTCTTGCCATCATTATACCCCCAAGCATATTCCTTATTACACAAGGCTTGCAGCACATTTACAAGGCATATTTCTTTCATCGCAAATAGATGTGCGGCAAACTGCTGATGAATTTGAGCTAACAAAAGAAACTCATGAGAAATTAGTCGATCTGCAGGAATTATTAATAAACAAAGAAAATATATTAACTCAAAAAAGTACGCTTTTAAAACTTCAGCAATTACTGAACGCCGATGCTGTTATCATAAATTATAACGGTGAATATTTTACCGAAGGTGATTTGCCGGGCCGTGAACAAATTAAGGGTCTATTAGACTGGCTTAAAAAGGAAAAGGGTTTACAAAATTTTAATACCAGTGCGTTACACAAACATTATGCAGATGCAGTTTCGTTTGCAGATACTATTTCAGGTGTTGTGTATTTACCGTTAAGTGATGACAATAAAAATTGCATCGTTTGGACTAGAGGTGAAGTAGAAAAAAATATTGACTGGGCAGGAAACCCGTCTAAGGCAGTACAAACAAATGTGGAAAATTTAATGCTCTCTCCCCGCAAATCTTTTGAAATTTGGAAACAGTCTGTAAAATATACCAGCGCAGAATGGAAAAATCCTGAACTTGATGAAGCAAAAGTAATTGCATCTTCCATTCAACATCAATTACACCTTGCTGATTTAAAATTTGAAGAAAAAAGGTATTTATCTCTTAATGAAAAACTGCAAAAAGCAAATGATGAATTGGCAAATATGAACTGGATTAGTACGCACGATCTTAAAGAACCCCTAAGAAAAATTCAGTTGTATGGCTCTATTATTCTTGAAAAAGATGGTGGTAGAATACCCGATACGGTAAAGGCAAATATTTTACGAATGCAAAAATCTGCCGGTAAAATGCAGACCCTTATTAATGATTTACTCACTTATTCAAAAGTAGTTAATGAAGAAAGACAGCTTGATCCTATTGATTTAAATGTAATAATGCAAAATATTTTATGGGACTTTAAGGACAATATTGACGAAAAAAATATTTCCATACAGTTTGATAAATTACCCACAGTTTATGGTGTTCATTTTCAAGTAAGGCAACTATTTTTAAACCTCATCAGTAATTCCATAAAGTTTACCAGATCCGATGTAACACCGTTAATAAATATTTTAAGTGAAAATGTGACCGGTGAAAAATTAGCGTGGGCTTCGCAAAAAGCTAACAAATCTTATTATAAAATTTCTGTAATAGATAATGGGATAGGATTTAATACCGCTTATAAAGAAAAAGTATTTAAAATTTTTCAACGACTACACAGCAGTACAGAATTTATGGGCACAGGTATTGGCTTATCCATTTGTAAAAAAATAGCAGAACTTCACGGGGGTAACATTGAGGCACATGGTGTAGAAGGGGAAGGAGCAACTTTTTCAGTTTACTTTCCTGTAGAAAATAAAGATTAGATTATTTGAAAAAACTCAGAAAAAATTTATTATTTATAAATATTGTAAAATAGAAAATAAATAAACAGGTATAGTCTTCGAGTAATACTGAATTTTTTGACCTGTAAGATGGGGCGGCACACGGCTAAATTACCCAAATTATTATCGTTTTTAAAACTTGAATAGAAAAATATTATGAAAGACATCGGGATAAAAGTATAGCTATTTTTTATGCTTTGCCTGGCTTCACAAAATGATTAAAACAAACAGCCCAATTAGATGATTGGAAAAAATCCTCAGCTAAACGTTGAAAACTTCCTCCATACAATGAGAGTATTATAATAATGAAAATTTTAAAAAAAAAGACTTAATTTTTAATTTTTTATCTTCTCATTGTATTTAACAGACTAATGATAATTTCGAGCTTCTCTTTTTTTAATTCGCTTTAATGCATTTGCAGCACTTCAATTTCATATTCTGCTCCTACATTGGTGGGGTAATCATTGTCTCCCAGTATACCCTCTCTTTGGCTTTGCCAATTTTGCGCCATCATAATAAGAGGAGCTTTATAAGTTGGCTGAATACAAAAAATTAGACTTAATAGAATAAACGGATAAGGATAAAAATGATGAACAGGTGCTACTATATTTAGCGCCACAGCTTTCAAAAAAATAACCGTTTGTCAAATAATAAATATCTAAAATTCTATTCTATATAAAAAAATTTTGAGAATGCATTTCGCCGATACCTGATTTGGCAAGATGCATTTGATATCATTTAATTAGAAATATTTTTTAGCTATTTGATTTAAATAAATACAGTTTAATATTCTAGAAAAATATTCTAGAATACCAAACAAAAAAATACCCGATAAAAAATCGGGTAAATCAAATTTTTTTAATCAAAATTCATTCTACGCTCTTCCCATTCTCCTTAAATAAGTGGCGTGAGATACAAGCGCATGGCGCATTTTGCGATGCTCAATATATTTTACATTAAATTCTGCGCAAGTTTTTTTAATGATTTTACTAATTTCAGGATAATGTACGTGAGAGATTTTAGGAAACAAATGATGTTCTATCTGAAAATTTAGACCGCCAACCAACCATGAAATCAATTTGTTTTTTGTTGCAAAATTTGCAGTGGTTTCTATCTGGTGTATGGCCCATTCATTTTCAATATCATTTGTAGCTACTGTAGGTACAGGGAAAGCAGTTTCTTCAATGGTATGTGCTAATTGAAATACAACACTAAGTACTAAACCTGCAAACATTGCCATAACTAAAAAACCAACCATCCAAGGTAAAAATCCTAAAATATAAATTGGCAACGCAATCATAAAAATGTAGTAGAAAACCTTTGCTGCCCAAAATGCAAAATGATCAAATGCACTGAATTTTTTTATAGGGACATTACCAACTCTTTTCTTAAAGTATTTAGTATAGTCAGTTCCAAATACCCAAATTACTAGTAACAGCGTGTACAGGAACCAAACATAAATATGCTGAAAACGGTGAATTTTATACTTTTTTTGTGTTGCGCACATACGTAGTAATGGCTTTATTTCAATGTCGTCATCAATGCCGTCAATGTTTGTGTAAGTGTGATGTACAATATTATGTTTGTTGTTCCACATCAACATACTTGCACCTAAGCCATTTACAGAAAATGCTGCAATTTTATTCCAAAAAGCACTGTCGCTAAAACTTCCATGTCCACCATCATGCATTACATTAAAACCGATAGCTGCTGTAAGCCCGCCCATTAAAAAGCATTCACCAATTGCAAACCATGTACCCGGTGTAAAGAAAAGTACATGCACATATAAAGCAACATACAATGCCCAAAAAAGTACTGCTTTAAAATAAAGTGAAAAATTTCCTGTACTTTTTTTCTTATTTTCTACAAAATAATTATTAACTCTTTGCTTAAGTTCTTTGTGAAAATTTATTCCGGTCGAGTTTTTAAATTTTGGGGTAGCAACCATTTCAAATATTATTTATAATCGTTTATTAAGTTGTTTCTTTTACCAAGGAATCTAGATTTTTAAATCCAATCATTTTTTTAGATAAAAATCCTTCTGCATATTTTACTCCAATCATTTTACCAAACATAGCCGCACGGGCATATACACTTTCTAAAAATTCAGGGGAGGAAATGTATGTCTGCGGTCCACCTTGGTTATCAATATTAAAAAACTGTGTTTTGTACGCTTTTACAGAATCAATTTTTTGCTCCATTTCTTCTGAAATATCAACCACAAAGTCCGGTTTTAAATACCTGTCTTGTATAAAATTAAAAACAAATTTTGGTCTCCAAGCAGTTTGTAATTCGTTATCTAAAAATGTTTCTATTTTCGATAGACCTGATAAAAAAGCTGCTTCCTCTACAAGTAGTGCGCTTCGTCCATGGTCGGGATGCCGGTCCTCAGGAGCATTGCAAAAAATAATTTCAGGTTTATATTTTCTTAGAACTGTTATTATTTTTCTTTTGTTTGTTTCATTGTTTTCAAAGAAACCATCTTCCATCATTAGGTTTTCTCTTGCATCCACATTCAAAATTTCAGCTGCTGCTGTGGCTTCTATTTTTCTTGTCTCAGCATCGCCTCTTGTACCAAGTTCACCCTGTGTTAAATCTACAATAGCAATCTTTCTTCCTTTCTTTTTTTCAGCAATTAAAACGCCTGCACATCCAAGTTCTACATCGTCGGGGTGTACCCCAAAAGCCAAAACATCTATCTTCATAAAATATGGAAAACTGTTAGAATGTAATTTACGATGAAAACATGGTGCTGTATTGCCAAACTACTCACAAACAGCTAAAAACGATAATAAAAAATTACATAATCTTGCTGTGTGGCGGATTGCTGTAGCCGTACATTCTCTGAACTTCTTTTACAATATGTTCAATGGTTGCATCATCAGTGTCAGCATCGTAGGACTGTTTGAGGTTGCTATCAAAAAAGAAGGCCACCGTTTGGTAAACCCTTGCAGTAATACCTCCCTTGTATTCTTTAATAATTTCGTAACAGTTGTTGCCCGTTTCCCTGTTAATTAACTTCATCAACACTTTCCCCTGGTAAACTGATAAATTTGTAAGCGGATCAGTAAACTCTTTTTTAAGTTCTTTCTCTCTGGATTTTATGTAATTTTTTCGTTCTTCCTTACTTTTTACATTCACCATTTTTTCATTTATATCATTCATAACTGTACCTGCTCTTCGAGCATAAGGGTACGTAACATAAACTGCATTTCTTAATCGGTTGTATTTAGCATTCGCTTTAACCTGAGCAGCGGTAAGTTTTGCGTAGGCAAAGGCAAATTCCAGCGTTTTCATTTCAAGTGTATCACCTTCATAAATAATCGCCTGGGTTTTAACTGTATCATTTACACCGGTTTGTTGTGCATAAATTAACTGCACGCTGCAAAGCATACAAACATTCAACAACATAAAATGTATTATAAACAATTTCACTACAGTAAACCACGTTTTTATAATTATTAAAGTTCTTTAATTATTACGGTATAAAATTTAAAGGAACCTTAAATTTTTAATACAGCGGGTGTGGGCGATTTGGCTTTTGAATGAAAATTGGATTTGTCCGGGCTTTACGCAGTACTCCTCATCATGCCGCTGCGCTGCATTCCTGTGGGGTACTTGTTGCAATTCCGCCGCTCTTCAACTTTAAAACATTTTTCAACATTTCAAAATTTTGTATTGCTCTATTTAATAAAAACAATTGGCTATGCATTGGCCAGCAAAAACATATAAAACACGAATGCAAGAGATAAAGAAAGGATAATACCTGATTGTAGCTTTGTAAATTTACCTCTTTGCAGCATACCTAAAATTAAGCCTGCAGCCATTATAACAAGTCCAATCCAAACCAAATTTATAAGAGGAAAAACATAGGCTTTTATTGTTACATAGTCAATGAGTGTATTCGATTCTTTTATACCAATCCGTATTTTTTTATTTTCATCTATTCCAATAAAACGAACAAACAAATTTTGTGCAAAAACGGTGTCGTCTATATTTACAATTCCTAAGCTGTCAACCAATACCAGGGGTTTTGCATTAAAAGTCTGTTTTTCTTTACTAGTAACAGTTATATCTGCCATCAAGGCAACCTGCCCGGGTTCTTTTTTGTATTTTTTATCAATAGGGTTGTTTACAACTTTATTTAAAACCAAATAACCATTGCTGTAAAACGATGTATCTCCAGCATTCAGTTTTATTTCACTAAATTTTACAGTATCTTTTTCCTGGCCAGTTTTATTTAATGCATAAGAAACGTAGGTAAAGATATCTCTGAACAAATAAGATTTTGTATCAGGATTACTGCTCATATTATTATCTTTCATCTGGTAAACATCAGGTTCTAATCCAAATTGTTCAAGCGTTTTACCGCTAGTTTTATCTTTCCTTTGAAAATTTAATTTGTAAAATTTTCTGCCTTTTTCATTCCCGGCAGAATCCTTAAGAAAAGTTACTTTGTAGTCATCTAAACTTGCCGGTACTTCTCGTAAAAGTGTTAAGTTTTCTCTTGGGTTATCAACCTCTTTTGTCATTGGGTCTTTACCGCTGCTTGGCAAGGTTATGCCGTTAACTGTGCTGCTGCTGATAACTTTTTTATTACCTGCAGAAATAAGTATCCCAATAAGCATCAACATAAAACCTGCATGGGCAACAGGACTGCTCGCTTTCAATATTTTTCCTTTCTGTACAGTCCAAATGTAAAAGGCATTGGCTACTAAAGAATAAATTACGGCAAATGCTGCCACATAAATTGCACCCAAAAAACCTGCCCCTTGTTTATGATAAGTAAAAGGGTAAAAAATTACCAGTGCTGTCATTATAAGAACTGCAATTAATGTTGGTAACCATATTGTTTTAAACAGGTATTTTCCCGTTGTTGTTTTGTATTTTAAATATTGGGCGATGGCTGTTAAAAACCCAAGTATTATTGCCACCAACACAATTACTTTGTTGTAAGAAAACTCAATATCTTCAGGTGGTGCAATTTTTGTCCCAAATATTTTATTGTAGACGGGTACTGAGGTTTTTGCAATAATAAATACAGCAGTTAAAAAGAAAACGAGTGAACCAATATACATCCAAAACTCTCGGGAATTGGTGTTTTCTTCTTTATTGATCGTTGGGATTTTTTTATAATTTTTTGCCAGCAAAAAAAGAGAGGGAATTGTAAATGAAAACAGATAAAGCAAAATAAGGGCGTTCATTGCTTTAAATGAAAAGAGTACACCAAAAATCCTAAACGAAATATCCTCACCGGCTTCAGTAAAGGCATGTACTGATGTATCACCAAGTACACCCGTTCTTGTAAGAAAAGTGGAATATAAGATGAAAATAAATGTAAGAAATGCAAACAGATAACTTGCTCTTAGTGAGTGCCCCGTTGCTTTGTAAATAACCATTGTATGCATTCCGGCTATCAATAGTAACCATGGCACAAGTGATGCATTTTCAACAGGGTCCCAAGCCCAATAACCGCCAAAATTGAGAGATTCATAAGCCCATTTTCCACCCATCATAATACCAACACCTAAAATTGCAGCACACATTAATGTGTAAGGCAAAGCTTCTTTTACCCAATCACCATATCTCTTCGTTTGTATGCCCGCATACGCATAGGCAAACGGAATAATTGTGGATGCAAAACCCAAAAATAAAATCGGTGGATGAATAACCATCCAGTAATTCCTTAATAGCACATTTAAGCCTAATCCATCTTTTATAAAACTCAGGTAATTTGCACGGCCAAATATGGGAGCACTAATTTCATTTCGGGTTAAACTAAAAGGACTGTTACCGATTTTAATATTACCAAAATGAATTCCCAAAATCATCATCAACAGGAAAAATTGTGCAAAGCTTACAACAGTCATTACTGGAGCTTCCCATTCTCTACTTTTTTTAATCAGAAAAATTCCTAAAACCCCATGCCAAATAGTCCATAACAGAAAACTTCCTTCCTGGCCTTCCCAGATGCATGACAATAAATATTTGTATTCTAACTCAAGAGATGCATGTTTATAAGCATACATGTATTCGAAAAGATGGTTTGAGCAGATATATAATATGCAACCAAAAATTACAAATCCTCCTGCAACCTGTAAATAAAAAGAAAGCCTAGCAGTTTTAAGCCAGTTTTGTTTTTCAGTCAAATCAACAACTCGAGAAGCTTTAAAAAAAGATATAGTTGCAATAATTGCTGCTACAAAAGAAAGTATAACGAAAAAGTGCCCTATTTGTCCTGGTAATAAATGTTCGCCTTCAAATTTCATGTATGCTATTTTGAATCCCTAATTGGTTATTTCATTGATGTCTGTTCCTTCATATTATTTTGCAGTTGCTGTTTATCATCTTTGTATTTGCTTGGACACTTAAGTAAAATATCGCTGCATTCAAAATGTTCATTTCCCATTTTTCCTTTCATTACAAGTCTTTCACTTTTTTCAAGGTCTGCAGGCATGCTATTATGAAAAACCACTTTTGTTTTTCCGCCAAGACTGTCAACAGCGTAAAAAGTTAAGTAATTAGGATTTTTAACTGCGTCATATTCTACCGGATGAGTCTTATCGAGCTTTGCAATAATATGCACAAACTTTCCTTGCTTTTCTTTTGCAGATCCAATGGTGTCGTAAGTAGAAAAATCTGCTGAAAAACTAATCAGTCCCGCAATCAATGCAGCAATTCCCAACAATAAGATTATATGTGTTTTTTTCATTTTTGAAATATTTCGCAAAGTTAATTCAATTGAGCAAGCCTTATTCTAATAAATGGCTAAATTTTGCTTCTGGTAAAATTCATTTAACACCTTTTATAATCAAAATGTAAGCTGTTAATATAATAAGTGATGGTACCGGATTAATTTGCTCCCCTATCTTTGCAAAAATTTTTAAAAACTAATGATGCCTGATCTCTCACAATTTGACCCTAATTCTGTAGGTAATCCCAACAATAATATTTTTGGTCTTCCATTTACAGAAGAAGAAGCAACTCTTGTAATTGTACCGGTGCCATGGGAAGTTACGGTAAGCTACAACGCAGGTACGGCAAGGGCTGCAGATCATATATTTCATGCAAGCTTACAGGTGGATTTGTTTGACAATGAATTTTATGATGAGTGGCGCAAAGGATTTTATATGCGCATTCCGGATAAAAAGATCCTTACCAAAAGCGATTATTTAAGAAAGGAGGCTGAACTATATATAAATTACATTTCTCACGGCGAAATTGTAACGGAAAATAAGTTCATGTGTAAAACGCTTCGGGATATTAATGAAGGAAGTATTTTCTTAAACAACTGGGTATACGAACAAACCAGAGACCTTTTACAAAAAGGAAAAATAGTTGGTTTACTTGGAGGTGACCACAGCACACCACTTGGATTTTTTAAGGCAATTGCAGAAAAGCATGAAGATTTTGGCATTCTACAAATTGATGCTCATATGGATTTGAGAAAAGCTTACGAAGGTTTTAATTATTCTCATGCATCTATTATGTATAATGCATTGCAGGAAATTCCACAACTTAAAAAACTTGTACAGGTAGGCATTAGAGATTATTGTGATGAGGAACTAGCATACATGCAACAAAGTGAAGGAAGGGTAGTGGCGTTTTTTGATAAGGATATAAAAGAAAGGCAGTACGAAGGTGAAAACTGGAAAACTATAACAGACGAAATTGTTGATACACTGCCACAAAATATTTTTATAAGTTTCGATATTGATGGGTTAAATCCGAATCTTTGTCCACACACCGGAACGCCGGTGCATGGAGGTTTTGAAGTGCAGGAAATATATTACCTATTTAAAAAA